>CAJUBL010000009.1 GCA_910584665.1 uncultured Muribaculaceae bacterium
CGTCTGCGAAAATTAAACAGCAACATAACAGCCTACTTTTTTACAATTAGTCTTATTTTGTGCTGTTAAATTTCGTTTTGTATCGAATTTAGTGTATTTTTGTCACCGGAGTCGGGTATTCGTTCTCTGATTGTTGGAATGCGTCTGGTTATCTTTTGTTTGTGAGTGTGATGCTGTATTGCATATTCGGGTGGAAGGTGACTTGGTTGACTCACGTATTCGTTAATTGTTAATTTTTAATTATTCTTTTGAGTCGACGGGGAGGAGTTACAGTAAAGATGAAAAAGATTTTAATTTCATTGATTGTGTCGTGTGTGGCATGTGCCTCTATGTATGGCCAGAATCGGGTGTTTGACAATCCTGACAACAAGACTTATTATGGTCTGCGTCTGGGCGGTGAGCTTGTTGTCCCGGGGAGTGTATCGTCAGGAAGTGTTGCTGTAGACATGTTTAATGTCGGAGGTGGTGTGGAATTCGGCTTTATCTGTAATTTCCCTGTTGTGGCAAATTTTACTATTGAGCCGGGGCTTAAGTTCTACTACAATACCTACTCCGTGAAGAATGAATGGCTGGAATCTGAATTTGATGGATTGTCAATCAATAAGTTCGGTCTGCGCGTACCGGTTATGGCCGGTTATCACTTTGATTTTACCGATGATCTTAAACTGGCGGTATTCTCGGGTCCGGAGCTTGAGGTGGGAATCACGGCCGAGGAATCGCTCCGGTATGATGGCGGTAAGGAGTCGCAGAGTTTATATGAAGACAGCGGAGACATGAGGCGTGTCAATGTGCTGTGGGGCCTTGGCGCTGGTCTTCATTACAAGCGTATGTATTTTGAAATCAAGGAAAACATAGGTATGATAAATATGTTTAAGGATTCGTATACTAAGTTTCATGAGAATAGGGTGACATTCAGTATCGGATATAATTTCTGATGACGGCTTAAAAAACTTATGAATTGTTTTGCAGATCTGAAAATTTGCAATAAATTTGCAGGCAGATAATCAATATGTATCACGGTTTTTCAAATAATAAGTTCTGGTGGCGCTTCGGAAGTGATTTTCGATGGCGGCTGAACGTGTGAGCATATATGATGTAGCATAAAGTTTTTTATAAATATATCTGAACCATCGAGAATCGGGTCACAAACCCTTTTTTCGATGGTTCTTTTTTATTAATCATTTGAGACATGAGAGATTCTGAGAAGGTTCTGCCTGTTGACGGGAATGGCTATTATGGTCGTTTTGGCGGTGCGTATATTCCTGAGATACTTCATCGTAATATTGAAGATCTTACCGAGGCCTATCGCACATATGTCGGTACCGATGAGTTCAATGAAGGATTCGGCCGGTTGCTTCGTGACTATGTCGGGCGCCCTACGCCTCTGTATAGGGCCGACAGACTGAGTGAGTATTATGGTACCGGTGTATACCTCAAGCGTGAGGATCTGTGCCACACCGGTGCCCATAAGATAAACAATGCGATAGGGTCGGTGATGCTTGCCCGCCATATGGGTAAGACGCGTATTATAGCCGAGACCGGTGCCGGACAGCATGGTGTCGCTACCGCTACGGTATGCGCTCTGATGGGGTTGGAGTGTGTGGTGTATATGGGGGCTACGGATGTCGGGCGTCAGCGGCCTAATGTCGAGCGAATGAAAATGCTTGGTGCCACGGTCGTTCCGGTGATGTCGGGCAACCGCACTCTGAAAGATGCTACCAACGAAGCTATACGTGACTGGTGCTGTAATCCTCGTGATACTTTTTATGTAATCGGCAGTACCGTAGGGCCGCATCCTTATCCTGAGATGGTGGCACGGTTCCAGTCGGTAATAAGCGAGGAGATCAAGACTCAGCTTGCTGAGTCGGAAGGACGGGATTATCCTGACTATGTCATAGCCTGTGTAGGCGGCGGAAGTAATGCGGCCGGAGCGTTCTATCATTTTCTCAGGGATGAAAGAGTAGGGCTTATAGCCGCCGAGGCCGGAGGAAAGGGTGTGGAGACAGGTGAGACTGCCGCTACTATACATGCCGGGAGCGAGGGGATAATCCACGGGGCACGTACGCTGGTGATGCAGACCGCCGATGGCCAGATAGTGGAGCCTTATTCAATCTCGGCCGGACTGGATTATCCTGGTATAGGCCCCCTGCATGCTTATCTTGCCACAAGCGGCCGGTCGGAGGTATTTGCCATAAATGACGACGAGGCTCTCAGAGCGGCAATGCGTCTTACCCGTACCGAGGGTATACTGCCGGCTCTGGAGTCGTCACATGCGCTGGCTGTGCTTGACCGCAGACGTTTCGGCGCCGATGATGTGGTTGTGATAAATCTTTCCGGACGCGGAGACAAGGATATGGAAACGTATCTTAAATATCTTTAGATGAAGTATGGACATGAAACAGTGTGTATTACATGTAGAAAAAACAGTTATGCCGGCCGATATGCTCACGCCGGTAGGTGTGTATCTGAGAGTTCGTGATATGTATCCGGTGTCGGCATTGCTGGAGAGTTCGGACTATCATACGGTCCAGGACAGTTATTCGTATATAGGTGTGGAGCCTATCGCTTCGTTTACTGTGAGTCTCGGACAGGTCATATATACATATCCTGACGGCAGCCACCACGAGACAGCTACGGCAGGCGCCGACGTGCCTGCATTGCTGAGAGATTATATAGCGGGGTTCCGTACGGAAGGTGATGGCGCGTCCTCAACGGTCGGATTCCTGGGTTATAGCGCCTATGATGCGGTGCGTTACTTTGAGAGTGTATCGATACAGGATCGGGAAGAGCGGTTCGAAGACATACCCGACATGGTTTATGTTCTTTATCGTTATGTGATCTGTATCAATCATTACCGTCACGAGATGAGTATCGTTGAACACCGGTTGCCGGGAGATAGGTCAAAGATTGGTGATCTTATGGGAATACTTGCCAATAACAATGTCGCACAGTATGGTTTCCGTGCCGGAGGCGATGTGGAAAGCTCTCTTACCGACGAGGAATATATGGATATGGTAGGGAAGGGTATTGCCAGCTGCCGCAGAGGCGATGTGTTTCAGATCGTGCTTTCCCGACGGTTCAGTCAGAGTTTTGAGGGTGATGAGTTCTGTGTTTACAGAGCTTTGAGATGTGTCAATCCGTCGCCTTATCTGTTTTACTTCGACTTCGGGTCTTTCCGGATTTTCGGATCGTCGCCGGAGACGCATCTCAGAGTCTGCGGCAACAGAGCATACATTGATCCGATAGCCGGAACGTTCAGACGTACGGGCGATGATGCCCGTGACCGCATGCTGGCAGAGGAACTTCTGGCCGATGTCAAGGAGAATGCCGAGCATGTGATGCTTGTGGACCTGGCCCGTAACGATCTGAGCCGTAGCGGCGGACATGTCGGGGTGGAATTCCTCAGGCAGATCCAGTATTATTCGCATGTGATACACATGGTGTCGCGTGTAGGAGCCACACTCCCGGACGGGACCGACGTGATAAGGCTTATGGCCGATACCTTTCCTGCCGGTACGCTGAGCGGAGCTCCAAAGGTCAGGGCCATGCAGCTTATCGATGAGTATGAACCGCACTCGAGAGTTGTCTATGGCGGTTGTATAGGCAGTATCGGGTTCGACGGTTCGCTCAACCAGGCTATTACTATACGCAGTTTCCTAAGCAGCACCGGCCGTCTATACTATCAGGCCGGTGCGGGAGTGACCGTACGCTCTATACCTGCCAACGAGCTTAAGGAGACCTCAAACAAACTCGGCGCGCTGAATGCCGCCATTGATTATGCACAGAAATTTGTATGAAAATCATGAAGATTATTGTTATAGACAACTATGACTCGTTCACCTATAATATAGTACATATGCTGAACGGAATGGGCGTGAAACCGGATGTCGTGCGTAATGACAGGATAGGTGTTGCGGAGGTCGGATGTTATGACAGAATAATAATATCACCTGGGCCAGGTATTCCCTCGGAGGCCGGCATTGTTCCGGAAGTACTGAAACGATATGGAGCCACACACAGCATACTTGGAGTGTGTCTCGGACACCAGGCTATAGGTGAGTGTTACGGCGCCCGTCTCAAATGTCTTGATGAGGTATATCATGGCATACAGACTCCGGTCGAGATCATATCGGACAACGAACCGCTGTTCAGGGGATTGCCGCGGCAGATTTCTGTGGGCCGTTACCACTCCTGGGTTGTCGATCCTGAGGCGTTGCCGGCTTGTCTGGAGGTAACTGCCGTATCACCTGACGGCAATATAATGGCTATTAGACACAGGGTGCATGATGTCCATGGCGTGCAGTTCCATCCCGAGTCGATCATGACACCTGACGGAGCCTCGATCATAGCACGTTTTATTGAAAAATGACAAAAGGCATATTATTATGAAACAGATACTTGGAAAATTGTTTGAATACCGTAATCTTACGCGTGACGATGCCCGTCAGGTGATGCTCGATATAGCTGACGGTCGGTATAATGACGAGCAGCTTGCCGCGTTCATGACTGTGTTCCTTATGCGCAGTATCACGCTTGATGAGCTGCAGGGATTCCGCGATGCCATACTCGAGCGTCGCCGTCCTGTCGACCTCGGAGATGTCAGGGCTATCGATATCGTCGGTACCGGCGGAGACGGTAAGAATACGTTCAACATCTCTACGGCTTCATGTTTTGTGGTGGCAGGTACCGGACGAAAGGTAGTGAAGCATGGTAATTATGGCGCGAGTTCGGTATCGGGAGCGTCAAACGTACTGGAAACCCATGGGGTGGTTTTTACGGCCGATAACGACACTTTTATACGATCGCTTGATGAGAGCGGTGTGTGTTATCTCCATGCGCCCCTGTTCTCCCCTGCCCTGAAGAGTGTCGGGCCGGTACGTAAGGCTCTTGGAGTACGCACGTTCTTCAATATGCTCGGTCCGCTGGTCAATCCTACGA
The DNA here is from genome assembly GCA_910584665.1 of uncultured Muribaculaceae bacterium. Lineage (GTDB taxonomy): Bacteria > Bacteroidota > Bacteroidia > Bacteroidales > Muribaculaceae > JAAVFS01. The sequence continues at coordinate 4,939 of CAJUBL010000009.1, forward strand.
GGCCGCGTCACCAGTTGCTGGGAGTTTATAACCTGTCACTGATGAGGATGTACCGTTACATTACCCAGCGGGACGGTATTAACTGCACTATAGTGCACTCGCTTGACGGATATGATGAGATTTCGCTGACATCACCGTTTAAAGTCGCGACATCCGCTGGGGAGAGCGTTATGACTCCGGAGCGGTTAGGTCTGCCTCGGGTAACCCCCGGGGATCTGTATGGCGGAGAGACGATAACCGAGGCTTCGCGTATCTTTGATGATGTGCTTGGAGGTCGTGGTGGTGAAGCGCGTACGGCGTGTGTGCTCGCCAATGCGGCATATGCCATATGCACTCTCGAGCCTGAGCTGTCGCTTTCCGATGCCCTCCTGGAGGCACGTGAGGCAGTGGAGTCGGGCCGTGCATCGGAAAGTTTCAGACGATTTGTATCTATAAACAGCAGACGATGATGGGTGACATACTTAAAATCATAGCTGAGAACAAGCGGGAGGAGGTCTCCGCGTCCCGCAGACGCTTGCCGTATGGTGAGCTGAAGAGATTCGCACGTGAGGATGTGCGGCCGACAATATCGATGGCTGGCGGAATAAATGCTTCGGGAGCATCCGGTATAATTGCTGAATTCAAGAGACGGTCTCCGTCGCGTGGTGAGATTGCTCCTATGGCTCGGGTAAGTGATGTCGTGTCCGGATACGGGAAGGCCGGGGCGTCGGCATGTTCGGTACTGACAGACACCCGGTTCTTTGGCGGTTCACCGGCCGATCTTGCTGTAGCCAGAGAAATTACCGGACTGCCGTTGCTGAGGAAGGATTTCGTAGTCGATGAGTACCAGATTTACGAGGCTCGTCTGTGGGGTGCTGACGCCATACTGCTGATAGCGGCACTTCTGACACCTGATCAGGTAGCTGATTATACAGGCGTGGCTCATGACTTGGGGCTGGAAGTGCTTCTGGAACTTCATACCGAGGCTGAAGTAAGGCATATATGTACCGGGATAGATATGGTCGGAGTCAATAACAGAGACCTTTCGACATTCAAGACAGATCTGGGCTGTTCGGCCTCGATGATCTGCTCTCTGCAGGGTATCGGCGCCACTGTGATAGCTGAGAGCGGTATTCACGCTCCGGAGGATGTGGTCTGCCTGCGCAGATCCGGATACGCCGGTTTTCTTATCGGACAGGCATTTATGGAAAATGCCGATCCTGCATCGGAATTAAAAAGATTTATTGCGTATGAATCAGGAAAATAATTATGCTATGGACAGACCGCGCCATAGCGATATGGTAATCAAAGTATGCGGTCTGAAGGATCTTGAGAATATGCGGCAGGTGTCATGTCTGACTCCGATGTTGGCCGGCTTTATTTTCTATAAGCGCTCACCCCGTTATGTGGGGGAACCTCCGGCTGATTTTCTGTCAATGCTGACTCCGTATGTCCATCCGGTGGCTGTCTTTGTCGACGCATCGCTGAGGCAGGTCATGAAAGTTGTCTCAAAATATGGCTTCAGGATAGTTCAGCTGCATGGTCACGAATCAGCTGAATATTGTGCCGATCTCAAGAAGTCGGGACTGACAGTATTCAAAGCCATAGGTGTGACCGACGGCATGGACTGGGGACAGGTCGGCGTTTATGATGGCATTGTCGATGCCTTTGTCTTTGATACCGGTAGCCGTTCTCATGGAGGAACCGGCCGGAAATTTGACTGGCGTCTGCTGGATAACTACAGATTGTCAACACCTTATCTGCTGAGCGGTGGTATCGGTCCTGACGATGCGGAAGATGTTGTGGCCGCCATGCGTCCTGGAATGGCCGGAATTGATATCAACAGTCTGTTCGAGACATCGCCCGGAGTAAAGGATATACAGAAACTTGTCAGATTTATTTTAACACTACGTAAATACAATGAAGATGAATCGATTGCAAAACCTTTTTGGGAGAAAAAATGATATATTGTCGGTGTATTTCACCGCTGGTTTCCCGCATCTTGATGATACAGTCCGGATAATACAGGAGCTTGACAGGCAGGGTGCTGATATGGTTGAGATAGGTGTGCCGTTTTCCGATCCTATGGCTGACGGTCCCGTGATACAGGATAGCGGTACGCAGGCATTGCGTAACGGTATGACACTGACGCTGTTGCTTGAACATGTGGCTGAGGCGCGGCGGCGTGTTCCCGGAATGCCGTTTGTACTGATGGGATATCTCAATACCATGATGCAATATGGTATCGACAGGCTGTATGAGGACTGTCGGCAAGCCGGTATTGATGCAGTCATAGTGCCGGATCTGCCGTTCGATGATTATCTCCGTGATTTCAAGTCGCTGAGTGACAGGTATGATATACCGGTGGTAATGATGATTACCCCCGAGACAAGCGATGAACGCATAAGACTTATTGATGACCATTGTGACGGGTTCATATATATGGTGTCGTCAGCTTCCACTACCGGGACGAAAGATTCGTTCGGCCCCGGGCAGATTGAGTATTTTGACCGGGTCAACAGGCTGGGACTGAAGCATCCCCGTCTCATCGGATTCGGTATCTCCGACCGTCTGACGTTTGACAGTGCCTGCCGATACTCGAGTGGCGGAATCATAGGATCACTTTTTATAAAGTGTCTCGGAGTATGTCCCGATGATATTCCGGGCGCGGTGTCGGCTCTGATGAAGAGGATCGGGAGGTAGATGTGGACAAATGATTAAAAAAATCGGTATTAAATAAAATATTACAGCGGAAATTTTGTAATTTTGTGGGCAAAACGCTTCTCAGCAATATGAAACAAGTCACTTACAACGGGTTAACATTCGTCCCGTATATTGAACGTGAGACGATTGCAAGCCGCATCAACGAGATAGCCCGCGATATCAGGCGGGACTGTCCGCAGGGCTCAGTGCCCTTGTTTATCTGTGTGCTTAACGGTGCATTTCCATTTGCCAGCGACCTTTTCCGTGCTGTAGATATGGATGCGGAAATCACCTTTATAAGACTCAAGAGCTATGAGGGTACCGGTTCGACAGGTGTTGTCAAAGAAGTGATGGGACTTGGCGAGGATATCAAGGGCCGCAGGGTGATAATAGTCGAGGATATCGTGGATACAGGCAATACGATCAAGCGTCTTGTAGAGGATCTGAAACGTAAGGAACCGGCTGATATCAAAGTAGCTACATTGCTGTTTAAACCGCAGGCTGTTCAGTGTGACATCAATCCGGACTATGTCGGGTTTGAGATTCCCACGAAATTCATAATAGGTTTTGGCCTTGATCTTGACGGCATGGCCCGTAATCTTCCAGATATTTACGTGTTGAAGGAAGACGGACAGTGTTAGTCGCCGTCATATGGCCGTGATGTCTGCATCACGAGGTTAAACAAATTCCAATATTGTCAATTTCAAAAAAAGGAGAGGATTATGAATATAGTGATCTTCGGAGCTCCGGGCTGTGGCAAAGGTACGCAGAGTGAGCGTCTTATCGACCGTTATGGCTTTTATCATATATCGACAGGCGAACTGCTGCGTGATCATATCGCACGCAAGACGCCGTTGGGTATCACCGCCGACAGGTATATATCGCAAGGCCATCTGATTCCCGATGATCTCATGCTGTCTATTATAGACGAACTACTTGACAGTGACGGTGTAAAGGGTAAAAATGTTATTTTTGACGGTTTCCCCCGCACTGTAAAACAGGCCGAGGAACTTGAAAAACTACTCGATAAACGTGGCGCCGCAGTCGATACCGTGATCGGTCTTGAGGTGCCTGATGAGGAGCTTATAGCACGTCTCATAAACCGTGGCAAGGAGTCTGGCCGTGCCGACGACAATATCGACACCATCAAGGAGCGCCTGTCGGTTTATCACACCCAGACTCAGCCCCTGCGCAAGTACTACGAGAACCGTGGCAACTACAAGTCGATCAACGGTTCGCGTGCTGTCGATGAAATTTTTGCAGAGATTGCCGGTCATATCGACAGCCTTGGCTGACCGACACCCCGGTATGTTTATTCTTAGGACCGGTTCGACAATATTTGTTAACGTCTCTTAAGACTGGATAGCGAAATATTGTTTATCGGGTCGTTTCTATACAAAAATCAGGAGCCTTATATTGGAAAGATAGCTCCTGATTTTCTTTTTACATACTGTCGGTTCAGTTGCGTGGAGATATGCGTACGATATCAATGCGTGAGCCGTCGGCCTGGTTTACGTCGACGGATGTGGCACATGTTATGGGAGCGATAAGCTGTAGCATCTCAATGATCTCGCTTATGTTATCCTGTTTTATTGTAATGTGGTATTTTGATTGGGAGAGTCGGGGATCAATATCAAACTGTACATTGTATATGTGAGACAGGCGGGTACATATGTCGGTGAGTGAATTGTTGTCGAATATAAGCACACCGTCGCGCCATGAGCAGAAATGGTCTATGTCGGTGGCCTGGGATAGTACGGGCTTGCCGCAGTCGAAGCATAGATGTTGCCCGGGTGCCATGACTATCTCGTTGCCGCCTGTCGTGACATCCACTTTGCCGTTAACGAGGGTTACGGCCGGGTCATGGGTGTATGCGTTGACATTGAACCGTGTGCCTGTCGCTGTTATCGATGTGCCGTTGGCTACGACGGTGAAAGGATCGGCAGGATCAGATTTTACCTCGAAGAAAGCCTCACCTCGGAGTCTGACAATGCGTCCCGACTGCATTCCGGGCAGGTAGGATATGGTACTGTTGGCGTTCAGCCATACCTCCGACCCGTCGGGCAGGGTAGATCTGCTGGTACATCCGTAGGATGTTGATATTTCGACAGGTATGTTACCGGAGGCTGAGCCGTTGCTGTACAGGTATGAGTATATGGCAATGGATACAATCGAAATTACCGCAGCCGCGGCAACTCCTCCGCATATACGCAGAAAGTTCGAGATCCATGAGCGCCTGCGGGAGTGTATGCCGGCACGTGAAAGCACGCGGCGCTCGGCCCTGTCGGAGTCTATGCAGTGAGAGGGGAAAGCCGGGTGGATGGCTTCCCATATATCCTGTTGTCTGAAGAAATACTGACGGTTTTGCGGAGACTTTTTGATCCATTTCAACAGTTCTTCGGTTTCAACCCTGTCAAGTTCTTTGGCGAAGTATCGGGCTATCAGATCGTTAATGTTGTCGGTTGAGTTGTATTCGAGATCCATGGCCATGAGTTTTTAGAGTGAGCTGATATAGGATGACGCAACGATGATTATATATTTGAAACGGTCGATTTTAGAATGCAGAATTTTCATAGCCTTGTTTATGCGTGACTCGACCGTGCGTAGCGAAATGCCCAGCTTAGCTGCTATTTCGTGATGTTTTAGCCGGTCGATACGGCTAAAGAGGAGAGTCTGTCTCACATCGGGATCAAGCCCTTTGATGGCGTCGTTCAGAGCTTGGTTGAGTTCGGAATAAAACATGTGGTCTTCGGGAGAAAGCGACATTATCTGTTCATTCAGCGAGGCCATATATTTATCTTTGACCTTTTGCCGTCTAAGCTCGTTGAGAGCGAGATTGTGTACGAGTGAGATGAGATAGGTGCGTATCGAAGAATGTATCTTTATGTTCCTGCGCTCGGCCCAAACTTTGACAAATGCATCCTGGACGATGTCCTCACATATATGCAAGTCGTTGATATACCGCGCGGTGAATTGGACAAGATTGTCATAGTACAGATGGAAAATCTTGACAAAAGCCTCGTGACTGTCGCATTTCAGTGCGGCAATCAGCAACTGCTCGTTATTAAGGTCAGCGATAGGCATGTGAATCAAAATTGCGGTGAAATTAGAAATAAATGTTTATCCGTCAAAGTGGTTTAAAGAAAAAGTTTATATGAGTTAAAATTTTCGAATTTTGTGATGTGGTTTTTCATAATGAAAGTGTCAATAGGTTATAGGAACATAAAATGAACCATGAAAAATCAATCATTAACAGTTATGGACAATCCGACAAACCTACCATTGTTGCGGCGTATGACGTTTAGCGCCATGCGGGTGGTGATGGTTCTGGTGCTTATGTGTGCGGTGGCGCCCGCATGGGCCAATGGTGGAAAAGTTACCATCAGTTTAAACGAGGTGACACTTGACAAAGCGTTGAGTGAAATTGAAAAGCAGACGGGCTATCGTTTTTTCTACAGTCACGATATCATAGACCCGTCTGTCAAAGTGACTGTCAAGGCCGAGAAGGAGCCGGTGGCTTCGGTGCTTGACAGGCTTCTTGCTCCGCATGGGATAGGCTATGTGATAAAGAAAGACCGCATAGCACTGACCCGTACCTCGGAGAAACCCGCCGGAAAAGTTCCGGCCTCAAATGCGGCCAGGCCGGCTTCGAAAAATGTGGTGACCGTACAGGGTACGGTCACCGATGATTCGGGTGAGCCTCTGGTCGGAGTCTCGGTTGTAGGTAATAATGGTGTGGGCGGGGTTATCACCGACGCTGTCGGTAATTATTCTATTGATGTGCCGGTGGGAACACAGCTCACGTTTTCGTATGTGGGCTGCACCCCGGTGGCAAAGAAGATTGCTGACGGGAACAGCCTCAATGTGGCGTTGGTCGAAAGCGGCGCGACGCTTGGCGAAGTTGTCGTGGTGGGCTACGGCCAGCAGAAAAAGAGCAGTGTGGTTTCATCGATAAGCACTGTCAAGGCGTCGGAGCTTACAGTAAAGACTTCCAACCTTATGACCGGCATAGCCGGCAAGCTGTCTGGTGTGATAGCTGTTCAACGTTCGGGCGAGCCGGGTAATGACGGGGCCGCCTTCTATATACGCGGCCAGAGTTCATATGCCGGCGGCACTAATCCGCTGGTGCTTGTTGACGGTATACCCCGGTCAATGCGCGATCTTGATGTGGATGAGATCGAGACTTTCACCGTGCTTAAGGATGCCGCGGCTACGGCTGTATATGGTGCCGAAGGTGCTAACGGAGTTGTCCTTATCACCACTAAGCGCGGTAAAGTGCAGAAGGTACAGGTAGATGTGTCGGCTCAGTTCAATATAGTACAGCCTACCCGTATGCAGCGTTTCCTTTCGTCATACGATTATCTCAGCCTGTATGACGAAGCCCGCTGGAATGATCTCGGAAACCCTACGCGGTTTACTCCCGAAACGTCGGAGACCGTGCTCGATTATTACAGAACCGGAATTGATCCCGACCTCTATCCTAATACCGACTGGACGGATCTGCTTAAGAATCAGACCTACAGCCAACGTTATACGGTGAGTGTTCGCGGCGGATCGGAGCGTGTGCGTTATTTTGCCTCTGGAATGTACTACGATGAGGACGGAATATTCAAGTCGAACACAGTCGACGACTATAATTCAAATATCGGTCTCCAGCGTTTCAATCTCCGGTCAAATATAGATATGGACCTGACGAGCACCACATTGCTCTCGCTTGACATGAGCGGTCAGTATATGCGCCGCAACAATCCCGGGGTAGGTACGGATGAAATCTTTTCGGCCATTAACCGTTTCCCGGTGCATGTAATACCTATGATATACTCTGACGGGACATTCTCGGATATACAGACTGGCGGATTCGGACTTGACAACCAGCCGTACAACATGTTAAACAACAGCGGTTATATCAAGACATGGGGCGCTTACCTGCAGACCAAGCTTACCATTGACCAGAAACTCGATTTCATCACACAGGGCCTGTCGGTCAAGGGAATAGTAAGTTTTGACGCCGATTTCGCATCGTCCATGCAACGCAGCAAGACGCCTGAAACCTACTCGGCGCTGCGCCGTGAGGGAGATGAGCTGATCTACCAGCAGGTAAAACACGGTACGGCACTGACCAATCCTTGGAACAGCGGTACATCGGGCCAGAAAAAGATCTATCTTGAGGCATCGCTTAACTATAACCGTAAGTTCAGCAGTGTACATGATGTTACGGGACTGGTGCTGTATATGCAGAAGGAGAACCAGTATCAGAATGTATCGGATCTCCAGTTGCTGCCTTACCGCAAGCAGAGCGTCGTAGCCCGTGCATCGTATGCCTATGATACCCGTTACATGATAGAGGCCAGTGTGGGTATGACCGGTTCGGAAAACTTTGCCCGTAACCACCGCTGGGGTGTTTTTCCCGCTGTGGGAGTGGCGTGGTATGTGAGCCATGAGAAATTCATGGAGAGTCTGAATCCGACACTCAGCACTTTCAAACTCAGGGCTTCGTACGGTATCACTGGTAATGACGACATAGGCAGTAATCGTTTTCCTTACCGTGGCAGCGTCAACACCGATGCTCCCGGATATAATCTGGGCTTGTCGCCTGGAGCGGGCGGCGGTGAGACGAACTGGGTTGGAACGGGTATCGTCGAGGGAGCTATCGCTATGCCCACACTGACCTGGGAAAAAGAGAAGAAGCTCAATGCCGGTATCGACCTTGGTCTTTTCAACGGGCGCATCCAGCTGTCGGCCGACTATTTCTACAACCGTCGTGAGGATATCCTGCTGCAGCGCCGCACTATTCTCGACACCTCGGGCATGCGCAATCCGCCATACCAGAACTATGGTATTATGGACAACCGTGGATTTGATGCCAATATCACTCTCCGTCAGAATTTCGGAGATTTCACTTTGTCGGCATTGGGAAACATGACATTCGCGCGCAACAAAGTGGTGGAGTATGACGAGGTACCTCCGCGCTATGACTATCAGCGTGTGACCGGCTATCAGCTCGGCAAGCCATGGCTTTACATAGCCGACGGACTTTACACACCCGATGACTTCATTGTCACCACCAATCCCGATAACGGAGCGAAGCTGTATACACTCAAAGACGGTTATCCCACACCGGCGGCCAATGTGCAGCCCGGTGATATCAAGTACCGTGACTTAAACAATGACGGCGTCATCAATACGTATGACCGTACGGTTGAACATGGATATTATGGAGAGACGCCCGAGATAGTGTATGGTTTCGGTCTGAACGCCGAGTGGAAAGGTTTTTTTGTAGGCGTGTTCTTTCAGGGAGCGGCTCATGCTTCGCAGACGTTGAATAATTACGGATCGATAATGCCGTTCAGTGTGAGCAAGAATGCCTCGTCGGCCAGATCGTTGCTCGCAGACCGATGGAGTGCCAATGACCCGTATAATCAGAATGTATTGTATCCGCGCGTTCATAGCGGCGAGTTCAGCTATAACAATTACGACAGCACCTGGTGGCGCCGTAACTCTGATTTTCTGCGATTCAAGAACCTGGAGGTGGGATATGAATTCCCCAAAAAATTGCTGAGAAAAATCAATCTGACCAATCTACGTATCTATTTTCAGGGAGACAATCTGGCCGTATGGGATAATATAAAATACTGGGATCCGGAACTGAACCAATGGTCAACGGGTAGCACATACCCGCTTAACCGCACTTATACAATAGGTCTTAACGTAACCATCTAACCGAATCAAACTGAAAAAATGAAAAAGATAATATCCAATATACTGCTTGGCGGTGTTATAGCCGTAACGGCGTTTGTACCGTGTTCGTGCAGTGACTATCTCGACGTGTCGGATGAGGTTACTCAGAATCTTACCGTCGAGGAGGTGTTCGAGAATCCGGGCTATGCACGCCGCTGGCACGCCGGGCTGTTCAATTGTATCTCGAGATACGATAATTCGTCATCGGCTGCCAACAACGGTTTTACCGGAATATGGTGCCATATATCGGGTGAGACTCTTGTTACATCGGGAACTCTCGCACAGGTTATGGTGTCGGGTTTCAATGCCGGTGATGCAGGCTGGGGACAGCGCTGGTCCAAGCTGTACACACAGATACGCGATGCGTATGTTTTCATTGACAATGTGCATGTGATAGGGTCGGTAACCGATAAGGAGACGCTTACTGAGGAGGAGGTGCTGCGTATGCGCGCTGAGGCTAAGTTTCTTATCGCTTACAGCTATTTCTCGCTGTATGAGCTTTACGGTCCGGTTCCGTTTCTTGGCGGTGCTGTGGCTGTAGATGATCCCAATCTCGATTTTGCCCGTACTCCCAACGATGAATTCCTCACGCAGGTTGACAATATGCTCAGAGAGGTGATAGAGTCGGGTGATCTCCCAGAGACGCTTGTCGTTAAGGAAGATATATCCGGCAATGACCGTTATCGGCTCAGCGAGATAGTACGGCCTACAAAGACCGCTGCTCTTGCGCTGAGGGCCAAGATGTGGGTCTATGCCGCCTCACCGTTATTCAACGGCGGGTATGATGAGGCCCTTGAGATTACCAATACCGACGGCCGCCGTATATTTACTGTTGCCGACAGGACCAAATGGGAAAAAGCCCGTGAATGCCTGGAGGATCTTTTGGCCGATGCCGACAGTAAGGGACATAAACTCTATGAGGTAAACGGCAGTGACGGGAAACTTGATCCCCACCGCTCGATTTATGAGCTTTTCCAGAGCTATAACGATGAGATCCTGTGGGCCACAGGTTACAATGACTATAGTCATGAGGGATGGCTTGAAAACAATACGTGGCCGCGCAGCATGCCTAATGGTTGGGCCAATATATGCGTTACCCAGAATACCGTTGATGCTTTCTTTGACGTAAACGGCCTTGCAATCGACGATCCCGGCACGGTATATAATCCCACCGGTTTCCATGATATGGCCAATCCCACCAATGAGAAAAAGCTTGTGGACTGGAATATCCACGGTATGTATGTGAACCGAGAGCCACGTTTCTATGCCGGAGTGACATATGAAGGCAAGGGGTGGTATATAGAGCCGTGGCGTGATTATAAGGTAGAGTGGGCCAAGGGTGAGAATGCCGATAACAGTTCGGCCAGTTCGCCGCGCACGGGATACCTTCTTGCCAAATACAACAATCGTTCAATCCTGCCCGTGGGTGACCATATCAGGGAATGGGCCCGGCCGTCGATACTTTTCCGTCTGGCCGACTTCTATCTCTACTATGCTGAGGTGCTTAACGAGATAGATCCGTCCAATCCCGATATCATAACATATCTTGATAAGGTGAGACATCGTGCGGGTATTCCGGGCTATAAGGAGCTGAGAGAACGTGGTATGAAAGATATAATCGGAGATCAGGACAAGCAGCGCAAAGCTATACATCATGAACGTAGGGTGGAACTTTTTGCCGAGGGACAGCGATACTTCGACGTGCGCCGCTGGATGGTGTGCGATGCCGGTCAGGAAGGAGACCAGACCGTAATATGGGGTATGAATATGAACGGTGACCGATGGAAAAACTATCAGCCGGGACCGTATTATGACCGTACGGTGATAGAGCGCAGGGCATGGCGCCGCGCTATGTACCTGTTCCCGATTCCCGACAGCGAGATACAGAAGAGCAAGAACCGTCTGCTGGTACAGAATCCGTTATGGTAATAATGGTAATTAAAGATTGTTGAACTTTTCGGGCGGCATGGCTGCCATATGTACAGGCAAGCGGTCTTGCCGCCCGAATTACCTGAATTTAATATGATACTTAAACATATTGTTCCGATACTTTTTATTTTCATGACTGCGTTTGTTTCCTGTTCATCAGGTAATTCGGATGTCGATGAGCCGACCCCTGCCGATGGAACTGTGATAACATTGAAGAAAGATGTGACAAGCCTGCTACGTAATCCGTGTATGGGATGGGGTCTTTATGAGGAGGGTCTCGACGGAATATGCGATGCCGACAAATACTGGTCGGCTCAAAGTGATGTTGCCAACAGGTATGGATCGTTCTTCTATATGCGTTACCGGTGGTCTGATCTGGAACCTGATGAGGGCCGTTACGCCTGGATCTATGACGAGAACTACAAAAAACTTGTCAAGGGAGCTCTTGACCGAGGTCTTAAACTTGCATTCCGTTTTATGTTTGATGCACGTAGCAGTCAGGGTAAGGGATGTACGCCCGACTATGTGCGTGAGGCCGGAGCCAAAGGTTATTATAATAATGAGAATCTTTATTGGTCTCCATATCCCGATGATCCTGTATTCCTGTCTAAACTTGAAAAGTTCCTCAAGGCATTTGCCGCGGAGTATGACAATCCCGCCATTGTTGACTTTATCGACGGATATGGTTTGGGAATCTGGGGCGAGGCCTGGTATATAATCTGGCCCGACGGCTCGACGCAGGAACATAAAAACGAGGCTATGCGCAAGATACTTCAGCTATATGCCGGCTGCTTCAGGAATGTGAACCTGATACTCAACCTTGGAGGCGAGCTTGGACATGAACTGGAGACCCGCTATGCGTATGAGGAAAACGGATATGGATTCCGCCGCGACGGTCTCGGCAGCATGTATTTCACTGAAGGTGACCAGAACATGGCCCGCCAGATGTATGGCCGTACGTTGCTTATCGGAGAGGCATGTTACTGGGCCGTGGGCCGTGAGAATGTCCCTGACGATTTCAAGCCGTGGGAGAATAACGATGAGGGAGCCTTTGACAGTCGCTATAAGCCGGGCAATACATGGAAAGATGTATATTATCTTACCCTGGAGGATGTGTATAATTTCCATTTCAACACGCTCGATCTGCGTGAGGCCGGAGATTCGCGCAATTGGCTGAAATACGCGCCTGATATGGTCCAGAAGTTTATAGAAAAAGGTGGATACCGGCTGTTCCCCGAGCGTATAGTCCTGCCGTCGGCGGCGAAGGCCGGCACTGCAGTCGAGGCTGTGCATCAGTGGGTCAACGACGGTACAGGGTATCTGCCCAACAATATGCGTAACTGGAATTTCAAGTATAAGCCTGCTTTTGCTCTTGTCGACAGCAATGATAAGGTGGTGAAAGTGTGGGTTGACGATGATGCCGAACCATCGACATGGCTTGGCGGCAAATCGTATGAGTATAAAAAATCGCTCTCGCTCAGTTATGTGCTTCCAGGAAAGTATAGATGGGCTGTTGCGATTGTGGACAAGACGAAAGATAACACTCCCGGCATACGTCTGGCTATAATGAATGACAGGAAAGTCGAGGGCTGGAGTGTGATAGGAGACGTGGTTGTCGAATAATATGTGATATTATGAAAATCTTATATCTGATAGGATTATGCTTGTTGATGGCATCATGTTCGGATGACGCTCCGGCCAATGACGGCATGACTTCGCGGCGGCTCGTTTTTACCGATGTCAATAAAACTGTCTATGCGATCGACGGGACGGCTGCTTTTACCGTAGAGTTATGGGACGCGGACAAACTGTGGCAATGCGACCATGATATGAAAATATCGGCTGAGGTTGCCGATGGAGCCAGAGATCTGGTAGTAAAATATAATTACAGCAACCGAAGTGAATTTGCACTGATGCCTGAGACGGCAGTCACGTTTTCGTCGTCGACAATAGCAAATGGCGAGAGCCGTACGTCACTGAATGTAAAAGTAGATCTCGCATATCTGGAGAGTCACTTCGACGGCCGGCCGTTCATGTTGCCGGTTAAGATCGTGGTCACCGACGGTCATGGAGCCGTGAATGCCGATGTGGCATACCTTTGTGCGCCGATAGTGAGGACGAGCGGAGACTATACTGCGTTCTATTGCACAGGAACAACACCTACGGCCGAGATATATTATACGCAGGGCGTCAATGACTATGCCGTAGTGTGCAATCCCGGCGGCGGATACAGCATGCTCCTTGATAGCGAGATTGAGATGTTCAGGAGTGCGTTTGCCGGACAGGGTGTAGCAGTAGCTATTGTCCGTTACCGTATGCCGGCTAAAGGAAACTATACACTTCCGGCTCAGGATGCCTATAATACATTGTGTCTGATGCGTGCCAACAGAGAGAAGTGGGGCGGATATAAAAAGGTCGGTATAATGGGAGGATCGGCCGGCGGACATCTCTCGGCGACAGTTTCAACTTACGCTCCCGATGAAGTGGATTTCCAGATATTGCTTTATCCGGTTATAACCATGAACACCGAGTATACACACCTTGGCAGTCGGCTTGAGCTACTGGGCCGGAATCCGTCGGCAGAACTTGAGCGTTCTTTCTCGTTTGAATATCATGTGACATCGTCGTTGCCGCCTACGTTTGTGGCTTATTCAATGGACGATGGATATGTGGATCCGGTACATAACGCACAGGCGTATATCACTGCTCTGAAAAATGCCGGAGTCCACTGCTCGGAAAGCCGGCATGAAACCGGAGGACACCAATCGACCTATTGGACCGATTATCCGGCTGTTATGCTCAGCTGGCTTAAACAGCTTTGATTTAACCCGTTTTTCAATAAAGGAGTGTGAGCTCTATGTCGCTTCACTCTCTTAATGACAGAATATACAGAATATTAAACTTACACTTAAATCTTATTAATCAATGAAGAAATTTTTACTCATTGCGATGTCGGGAGGCGTATTGACTTTTGCTGCCCATGCAAAGACCGAATGGATCACCGCCGATCTCGGCACGGTGGAGGTTGATACACTTTACCATGCCAGTGTAGGTCCGGGTACAACCCAGACAAAGGTCCATATCAGCTACACTGCGGGCGGACAGCCCGCCGAGGCCAACGTGGTATATTCAACAGTAGATCTTACCAACGAATATGTGACCATGAAAGTTGCGCGTGCCGGCAAACATCGTCTCGGCAGTGCCGAGACCCTTTCGAAAATGATAGCCGACCGTTCGAAGGACGGCCTGCACTATATGATCGGTGTCAATGGCGACTTCATGCAATACAGCAATGATCTTTGCGGCGAGGCTTATGGCTCTACGTTTGAGGATACGTATTTTGTCAACGGTCCTACACCTATGGCCGACGGGGTGATGTCGAATTATCTGTTTATAGACAAGGATTACAGGCCTGCTATCGCCAGTACAGTGGAGTATGGCGGCTGGATGCGGCATGCTCAGCCATGGGAGTCGGCATGGCCTTCGGATGAAGACTATCAGAAGAAACTGGGTTATATATGGTATCGCAATGATAATCCGGATTATGACCAGCGCAAGGATTGGGGCCGTGTGAATCCCGAGCAACGATGCGGCGATTATAATGCGGTTTATAATCCTCTATATAGGTTTGCCAATTACGAATGGGATGATGCTCAGGGAAAGAACATCCTGAAGTCGTTCAATGAACTCGGATATACAGGAACGAATGATCAGGGGTATGAAATGGCCGTGATGCCTGTTGATGAAGACAGCCGTACAATATTCGGTGTGGACGGAATTTTTACTATTTCCCAAAAGTTTAATCCACGTAAAGAATATGATTGGAACGAGCCGTTTTCGGACGGTAACAATAAAGTTCCTGACGGAGGCCTGATGCTCTCGGTACACGGTGGCAGCAAGTGGATCATGGATTTGCATGATGTGGGCAATACGGTCAATATCAGGATGCCATTCTCGGCCGACGGTGTCGATGCCAGTGCACGTGAACTTATAGGCGGTTTCCCTGTGATCGTAAAGAATGATGCAGTGCAGGAGGTGCCGGCTGATGCTCCGGCCATTGTCGATGTCAATAAACGCAGAGCCCGTACGGCTGTGGGATATAATGCCGATAAGACACGAATGATTATGACCGTCGTAGAGGAAACCAATCCCAGCGGTATGAGCGGTATGACGGTAAAGGAGATGGGTAACGTGATGAAGGCCCTCGGTTGTAGCGATGCGCTAAATTTTGAGGGGGGACGTTCGTCACTCATGCAGTCGGAGTATCTGGGACAGCGCAGCATGGTGCGCGGAGGTTTCAACGAGAACTATGTAGAGCCTGTGATCAACGGTCTGTTTGCTGTGTCGACAGCTCCGAAAACCGGAAAGGTAGCGCGCATCGAATTTGCCGACAAGGTCCTTACCATTAAGCCCGGTGCCGGTTATCAGCCTGTTATCTATGCTTATAACGAATATGGTGCGATGATCTCGGCCGGGTTGCATGAATACTCGCTGTCGGCTCCCGAGGGTAATGTAACGTTTATAGGCCGCAACCGCAAGATGATCGCAGGCCAGAGCGGATACTTTGCCCTCACTGCCACTTATTGTGGCAAGACCACCTCGATACCTGTTCTGATTGATGAGAACGGTATTGACGGAGATACATCCGGTCCCGAATTCTCGGGCAATGAGTTTGTAGAGGATTTTCCTGATGCAAGCATACCTGCCGGCATCGATGATGTGACTGTGGATAACGGAACGGATGCTGATGCGCCGGTAGAGTACTACAATCTGCAGGGTATCCGCGTCGTTGAGCCTAAGAGTGGTGTGTACATACGCCGTCAGGGATCGCATGTAAGTAAAATGATAGTAAAATGATGCGGGGCCATTTCATTTGAGTGGAATGTTGTGTCGGCTATCACATGTGAAATGGAGTGTATGGAGGATTTCAGGGAATCATTGTGTGTAATTGTGTTTTTTTGTACATTTTTCGCGTGGATTCGTACCGGCGTGCTTATATGTTGAGTATTTAACTTTTTGATACGTCTTTTTACCTTAATTTTTTTGATCAGGCATTGGGTTTCTTATTTATTAGTTTTAAATTTGTAGCCGATATTATGTTTTGAACAGGAATTTTTCTGTGATTCTGAATAAATTTTAAAAATAATCTAAACCATACTTTAGTCATGAGACAATCATTCTTACATTCAGTTTTAGCGACCGCCGGAGTGTCGGCTCTTCTGATGTCATGCGGTACAGGTCCCAAGCATAATGCGCTTACCGATGCGGAAATCGCGGATGGCTGGGAATTGCTTTTCAACGGAACCGATCTGACCGGCTGGCGTGATTTCAACGGCGATTCGCTCACACAGCCCTGGCATGTGGTGGACGGATGTATCCAGGCCAATGGCGACGGCAGCGACCTGTCGGGCTACATTGTCACCGACCGTGAGTTTGACAACTTCATTCTTGACTGGGACTGGAAACTGAGCCATGGCGGTAACTCGGGCATGCTTTACCATGTTGTCGAAGACCCTTACTTTGCTGTTCCATACGTTACCGGTCCTGAGTATCAGCTTATCGACAATGAAGGATGGGAAGAGGATAATGCTCCCGCCAGGCTTGAGGAATGGCAGAAACTCGGCGTTGACTATGCTATGCATCTGCCCGATCCGGACTCGCTGTCTGTCAATCCGCAGGGTGAGTGGAACAGCTCGCGCATAGTGTTTGACAACGGTCATGTCGAGCATTGGCTCAACGGTCACAAGATACTTGAGTTCGAGGCCTGGACCGATGACTGGTATGCACGCAAGAACAGCGGCAAATGGGAGAATGCTCCCGAGTATGGCCTGGCCAAGACCGGTGTTCTCTGTCTTCAGGATCACGGCTATCCGGCATCGTTCCGCAATATCAAGATCAAACAGCTCCCCCGCAAGGAATCGGAGCCTAAATCGCTTTTCAATGGCACGGACCTCACGGGCTGGACTGCTTACGGTACAGAGAAGTGGTATGTCACACCCGACAGTCTGCTGGTATGTGAGAGCGGTCCTGACAAGGAGTATGGCTATCTCGCTACCAATGACTACTATAAGGATTTTGATCTGACGCTTAAATTCAAACAGCTTGCCAACGGCAATTCGGGAGTATTCTTCCGCTCTTTTATTGAACCTCCGGTGAAGGTTCACGGATGGCAGGTCGAGGTCGCTCCCAAGGGATTCGATACCGCAGGTATCTACGAGTCGTATGGCCGCGGGTGGCTGGTCCAGATTGATGAGGAGAAAGAGAACATACTTAAAGAGGGTGACTGGAACACTATGCGCATACGGGTAGAGGGTGACCATGTCCAGACCTGGCTCAACGGAGAACCGATGGTCGATATCACCGATGAGAAAATCGGTGAGGCTCAGGGGCGTATTGCTCTTCAGATCCATGATGGCGGTGGTATCAAGGTACAGTGGAAAGATCTTGTTATCAGCGAATTGTAATCTTATAAAAACGAATAACGACCTTATAGATATAATGAAAACCAACCGACGTAATTTTCTTAAGACTGCGGGCGCGCTTGCTCTCTTTTCAATAGTGCCACGCAAAGTGCTTGGCGGACAGGGATATGTAGCCCCGAGTGATCAGCTCACCAAGGGCATCATCGGTGTGGGTGGCATAGGACGTAGCCGTTACCACTTCACCAGCGATGAAAATTGCCGACTTGTGGCACTGTGTGACTGCGACAGCAACCACCTCAAGGGTGCCATGGATCTTGCCCGAGAGCGTTTTGGCGAGGAGATGAGGGGGTATCATAACTATCGTGACCTTATCAGCGATCCAAACATCGATATCGTTCACATCTGTACCCCTCCTCACTGGCACGGTGTAATGTCAATAGAGGCGGCCAATGCCGGCAAGGATGTGTGGTGTGAGAAACCTATGACCAGAACCATAGGTGAGGGTAAGCGTGTTATTGAGGCGATGAAACGCAATAACCGCATTTTCCGTCTCAACACCTGGTTCCGGTTCAAGGACACATTCTATGGTCTCGGCACTACTGTCGAGCCGCTGAAGAAGCTCGTGGACAGTGGTGTGCTTGGATGGCCGTTGACTGTGCGCATCTCAGGCGCAACCGGCTTTGCCTGGAAATTCTTCTGGGTAGGTAAGGAAAATCTTGCGCCCCAGCCGGTTCCGGAGACACTGGACTATGACATGTGGCTCGGCCCGGCGCCTTTCAAGCCATATAACGTGCACCGCACCCACTCAACCTTCCGCGGTTACTGGGACTACGACGGCGGAGGCCTTGGCGACATGGGTCAGCACTATATGGATCCTGTTCAGTACATCTTGGGCAAGGACAATACCTCGCCTGTCAAGGTCGAGATCGACGCTCCCCAGCAGCATCCGGATGCTATCGGTATCTGGCGCAAAATCACCTATACCTATGCTGACGGAAGCCGTATCATTCTCGAGGGAGAGGGTTACGAGAGCGGAAATAAGGTTCCTTATATCGAGGGGCCGAACGGCAAGGTGTTCCAGGGATTTGAAGTTGAGCTTAACGGCCAGCCGGCTCCCGACATCATGAATATCATCGCTCAGATGCCTGATCCCGAGCCTCAGAATACCGATTTCATAAAGTGTGTGCGCAACCGCGAGAAGTTTGCGCTCAACGAGGAGAACGGTCACCGTTCGTGCAACATAGTCAATATGGGTGTGTGTGCCCTGCGCCTAAACCGAGACCTTGAGTTTGATCCCGAGAGTCAGAAGTTTGTGAACGACGAGGCGGCCAACCGTCTCATCGACCAGCCGATGCGTGGTGACTACCGTCTGATGTGAGTCGGAAAAATTGATATTGGAATTTGATTTATTGACACATATACAGGATAATACATGTTTTGTGAAAAAGTATTAAAAGAATGTGGGTTATGTGTTAATAAAATGTCTATATAAATGTAGTCAGTTTATTTAAATGTAAAACTGATAAAAATACGAAAAACTAAGAATGAAAATAAATCACATTATATCGGCGTTGGCGCTCTCGTTCATGCTTCCTTATGCAGCTTTTGCACAGGATGCACGTCAGCGCACTCCCCAGACTATAGTTGCCGATGTGCTGGCCGAGATGCCTCAGGCCCAGCGTGCCGACTTTGATACAGCCATGAGCGACCTGCTGGGAACAGGCTCGTATGGCGTCAACAGGCTTGCCTCAATGCTCGTGCCGGCAGCCGATGGTGAGAACAACCGAGTGGAGTATGCTCTTGACGGTCTGGTGGCCTATGTGTCGGGGCATGGCACCGAGGCACAGCGTGCCGCAGTGTGCGAAGGGCTCGGGGTTGCCATCAAGAACAGCACCGACAATGCCAACAAGTCATTCCTCATTTCGTTGCTGGCCCGCATAAGCCGTCCGGTCGATGCTCCCGTTTTTGTGGAGTATCTTGCCGATCCTTACTTAGGAGAGATAGCCCAGAGCGCGCTGATACTCACTCCCGGCACCGACGATGTTGTCATGGGCCTCATGCAGGAGGACAAATTGCCGCAGAGTGTTCTTGCCCGTCTGGCAGGCGCCAAGGGTATTGCCGTTGCCGAGCCTGTGCTGTTGAAATGGCTCAAGAAGGCTGATTCAGAGACTGCGGCCTCGATATATCGCGCGCTTGCCGAATGTGGAGGAGTCAAATCACTCCCGGCTCTTGCCAAGGGTGCCCGCAACGAGAGTTACAAGTGGGTCTCCACCGATGCCACTGCATCTTATGTTTCGTTGCTCAATCGCTTGTCCGCCAATCCCGTTTACAGCAAGGTTGTTGCAAAAGAGGCGAAGTCGTTGCTTAAAAAGCCGGTCAACACCAACGTGCGTACCGGTGCCTTGACAGCACTTTTCACTGCCGAGGGTGCCAAAGCCGCTCCCGAGCTATACAAGGCTGTGCTTGATGCCGACCGCCAGTACCGTGTGGCAGCTCTGCGCCAGGCTCGTCCATGGGTTGCCGGTACTCCGCTTACCAAGATAGGTATGATTGCGGTTGATGCCGCTACTCCCGCACAGGTGAAGACCGATATAGTGAACTGGATCGGTGCCAACAAGTATGACAGCCTTGTGGGGGTTGTTGTCGAGAACATCGGCAGCGACGACGCCGAGCTTGCCGAGGCTTGTTTCGAGGCTGCGTCGGCTCTCGGTGGCGAACACGCACTCCAGATACTCATGTCGCAGCTTACCGGCAAGGACAAGGCACGTAGCGAAATGGCTTACAATGCATTGCTGTCGTTTAACGGCGACATCAAGCCATCGATACTTAAGATGCTTGCCGACAATGCCATTGATGTCAAGGCTAAGGCCCTGCGTCTCGCTTCGGCCCGCCGCGTCAAGGAGGCTGCACCGGTGGTATTGACCATGCTCAACGGAGCACAGCTCGACGATGCCGCATATAACGCTCTCGCCGGTGTGGTTGCCCCCGCACAGATTGGTGATCTTAGCCGTCTGCTTGCCACTGTGCCGGTTTCGCGCCGTGCCACAGTGCAGGCCGCATTGGTAGCTGCCTTGCGCCAGCTCCCCGCTGCTGAACAGTATGCCGCTGTCAAGCCTTACTTCGAGGCCGGCAGTAATAAGACTCTGTTCTATCCGGCTATTGCTGCTACCGGTGCTCCCGAGGCTGTCGCTGCTCTCTATGCCGCCTATAAGGATCCCGCTACAAAGGCGGTGGCTCTCGAGTCGTTGCTTGAGATCGATGCCCCCGAGGTGATCGAGCCTCTCTATGAAATTGCTCTTGACAATGAGGATGCCAACAATGCCGCCCTCAAGCGTTACGCCGTGATGGTAGAGAGATATGGCAAGGACAGTATTGACCGTTACAACAAATATCGTCGTGGCATCGAGGCTTCGAAGAATGCCGATGCCGACAATGTACTTTTGACTCGTCTTGCCTCGACAGGCACCTACGGTGCTTTGATGATTGCCGATGAGCGCATGGGCGATACAGCTACAGCTGCCACTGCCGCTGCCGCCATTCGTGCCATCATGAGCAAGCACTTGGGCGAGTACCGGGGAGACGAGGTGCGTGGCGCCATTGTAAAAGCTATGGATTACTACAAGGCTGAGTCGGCTCATGATGCCGATGCCGGTTATGCAGTTGACGATCTCAAGGGCATGCTTGCCAGGTTTGATGCTGTTGCCGCCAATGCTAAGGCTCCTATAAGCGAACTGACCAAGGAGGAGAAGGCCGAGGGCTTTGACATGCTTTTTGACGGCACCTCTCTGATGAAATGGACCGGTGACACCGCCACCTATATAATCAAGGATGGCTGTATCACCCTCACTCCCAACCGCTGGGGTAACAACCTGTACACTGTCAATGAGTATGGAGATTTCGTGCTTCGCTTCGAGTTCGCGCTCGACCGTCCCGGTGTGAACAACGGCGTGGGCATACGCACTCCGATGAATGTCGATGCGGCTTTCCATGGTATGGAGATTCAGATACTGGATCATGATGATCCGATGTATGCCGATCTGGCGCCGTATCAGGTACATGGCTCGGTCTATGGTGTTATTCCCGCCAAGCGTGTCAAATTCAAACATGGTGAGTGGAACACCGAGGAGATACGTGCCCAGGGTGACCACATCACTGTAACCGTCAATGGCAAGGTGATTCTTGACGGCAACATCCGCGAGGCTTGTCAGGGACACGCAGTCGGTGATCCCGGCGAGGAGGGTAACCATTACATGATTGACCACCGCAATCATCCGGGACTCTTTAACAAGAGCGGCCACATCGGATTCCTCGGTCACGGAGAAGGAATACGTTTCCGTAATGTACGTGTCAAAGAATTGTAACTATTATAATAATCCTATAATCTGCGCGAGGTATCGCGTTATTTAGCCAAGAAAAGTGAAGATTTCAGATCTGAATGAATTGCGTGAGCCGGTGAAGATCGTAATGATCGGAGCCGGCAATCGTGCGCGTAAATATCTCGAATACATTATATCGACGCCTGAGCGGGCTCGTGTCGTGGGTGTTGTCGAACCCAATGCTTTGCGTCGCAATGCAATGGCCGACCACTGCAATCTGCCGGCGGAAGCCAGATATGATTCGGTAGAGAATTTTTTCAATGCCGGCAAGGTAGCTGACGGTGTGATTATCGCTACGCCCGATATATATCATTACGAGCATTCTATGCGTGCCATTTCGCTGGGATATCATGTACTGCTGGAGAAACCGATAGCGCAGACTGACGCAGAGGCGGCTGACATAGCCCGGGCTGCGGCTGAGGCCGGTGTTGTATGCAATGTGTGTTATGTGCTTCATTTTCATCCCTACTTTGTCAAACTCAGAGAACTGGCACGGTCAGGTCGTCTGGGGCATATTGTATCGGTAAGCCACCGGTCACCAGTCGGGATAGATCGTTCGACACACGTATACGTAAGAGGTGCATGGGGCCGTAAAGAGACATCGGGACCGCTTCTCACGTCCAAGTGCTGTCATGACATCGATTATATATTATGGCTCACAGGAAGCCGGTGTCGCAATGTGTCGTCATACGGCTCGCTTGGCTGGTTTACCCCGGCCAATGCTCCGGTTGGGTCGGCCAGGCGATGCATAGATTGTCAGGTCGAAGATACATGTCCGTACTCTGCGGTCGATCTATACCGTCGCCGCCGCGAATGGATCAGCAACTTCGATGTCCCCGAGGGTATGACTATGGATGACGCTATCGAGCGGGAGCTGGCTTCGGATCCTTATGGACGTTGTGTGTATCATTGTGACAATGACGTGGTTGACCGGCAGGTGGTGGCTATGGAGATGGAGTCGGGGGTTACTGTAGACTTTGCCATGGATCTGTTTACGCCCGATTGCCGGCGTACTACACGTATTATCATGACCAACGGAGAAATCATAGGAAATGAACGTACAATCACAGTCAATAAACTGCGTCCCCGTGAGAGCGAGTACTATGATTTCAGCGATCTTGTCGGGACGGCATTTCATGCAGGAGCAGATCTCATGACTGTCGGTAACTTCATAGATGCCATAGACGGAAAGGGAGACGACAGCTGTACCGACATATGCAGTGCGCTCGAGAGCCAGCGTACGTGTGACGCTATAGAGGAGTCGCGTCTTAAGCATAATGGTTGACATGAAACTCATAAATTCAATATAAATTTAATACTTAAATCAATCCTATCATGACAGATGTTTCAAGAAGAAGCTTTATGAAGAAGATGGGACTGGCGCTTGCCGGAATGATGGTTGCTCCTACGATCGTCCCCCCTTCAGTGTTCGGAAAGGCAGCCGGTCGAACCGCGCCAAGTGACAAACTCAATATACTCGGAGTGGGTATCGGCGGACGAGGTGCTGCCGATCTTGCCGCTATGGAGACTGAGAATATCATAGGTCTGTGTGATGTCGACTGGAAATATGCCGGCCATATCTTTGATAAGTATCCCAAGGCAAAGAAGTATAAAGACTATCGTCGTATGTATGACGATATGCTTAAGAAGGCCGATGCTGTCATGGTAGCTACTGCTGACCATACACATGCTATCATCGCTGCCCAGGCTATTGAGGCCGGTAAGCATGTGTATGTCGAGAAGCCTCTTACTCTTTACCCCTACGAGTCACGTCTTCTCACCAATCTGGCTAAGAAATACCGGGTGGCCACACAGATGGGCAATCAGGGTGCGTCGAGCGCAGGTTCGCGTAAGGCAATAAGTATGTTGCGTAACGGCGTTATCGGTGAGGTGACCCGTATCGAGTCGTTCACCAACCGTCCTATCTGGCCTCAGGGCATGCCTGTACCTACAGAGTCGATGCCGGTTCCCTCGACACTTGACTGGGATGCTTTTATAGGTCCGGCCAAGTTCCGTCCATACAATTCAGCCTATACCCCATGGAACTTCAGAGGATGGTGGGATTTCGGTTCGGGAGCTCTCGGTGATATGGCCAATCACATTCTTCAGGTTCCGTTCAAGGCTCTTGAGCTGGGTTATCCCTCGGCTGTGATAGGAAGTTCGACGATGCTCATGAGCGACTCATGTCCGTCGGCTGAGAAGATCACGTTCCGTTTCCCTGAGCGGGACAATCTGCCTCGTCTTGCTCTTCCTGCATGCGAGCTTGTATGGTATGACGGAGGTCTTAAGCCGGATCTGCCCATCGACATGCCAAAGGGACGTAAATTTGATGCTAACGGTGTGTCTGTTCTGTATGGAACCAAGGATACAATGGTGGTGGGGACCTATGGTTACGAACCGTTCCTGTGTTCGGGCCGTGAGGTCGATGTCCCCAATGTATGCCGTGAGGTTCCCGGAGACAATCACCAGCAGGACTGGATCCGTGCCTGCAAGGAGGATCCGGATTATCGTGTGCCGTGTGAGTCGGACTTCCAGTTTGCCGGACCTCTTAACGAGATGATCACGATGGGTGTGGCAGCAGTGCGTCTGCAGGATCTCAACCAGTGGCTTGACTGGGACGGTGAGAACATGCGTTTTACCAATATTCCCGAGAATGCCACCATACGCAATGTGATTGAGGATAAGTTCCAGATCCATGACGGACATCCGACGTTTGACCGCACATATACCGAGCCTGAGAACGCCCGTGTATATGCCGAGCGTTTGATCAAACCGGTTTACCGTGAGGGGTGGAAACTGCCCGAGATGCCTGCGTGATAGAAAATTAAAGCGCAGATTACGAGTGAAAGAATGAAATCGGAGCGCAGAATTCAAAAGATATAATCTGCGAAATCTGCGCTTCAAAATTTAAAATGATAACAATAAGCATAAAATGAAAAAGAATATGTTGCTTATAGCTCCCGCAATGCTTGCCATGGTGGCATGCGGTGGCAACAAGACTGCCACACAGCCGGCAGAGGAGGAGACTGTGACGTATACCTATCTTTGTGACCCGATGGGAGTGAAGATGGATTCGGCCGCATTTGTAGTCGACAGTGCCGGATATGCTGTTATTTTCAATGGTAAGGATTTTACAGGATGGCGTGGATTCGGTAAGGATCATGTAGCCGAGAAATGGACTATTGACAGTGTGGGTAACATGCATTTCGCTTCAGGTCCGGGTGAAGGCGGTGATATATTGTTCGGCCATGAGTTCGAGAATTTTGATATAATGTTTGACTGGAAGGTATCGGAGGGTGCTAATTCGGGATTCTTCTATCTCGGACAGGAAGTTGTCGACGGTCAGCTGATCCCTTATATGTTTATGTCGGCTCCGGAGTATCAGATCCTTGATAATGTGAATCATCCTGATGCCAAACTCGGTGTTGACGGTAACCGCCAGTCAGCTTCTCTTTATGACATGATACCGGCCAATCCTCAGAATTCCAAGCCTTGGGGGGAATGGAACAGCGGCCGCGTTGTTGTGAACAAGGGGCATGTGGAGCATTACCAGAATGGCGAGAAGGTTGTGGAGTATGATATCTTTACTCCCGAGTGGACAGAACGCCTGCAGGGCTGTAAGTTCAGCGAGACTGCATGGCCTGAGGCTTTTGTTCTTATGAATACACCTCACAGCGGCTATGTCGCATTCCAGGATCATGGTGATGAGGTGTGGATACGTAATGTACGCATTAAGGAGTTGAAATGATGAAGACAGGAATGTTATTGATGACCTGTGTGCTCGGTGCTACCGCGGCGGTATCATGCACATCACAGGGCGGAAAAGATGTTGTTGACACAGCACCTGCCGACGGAATGTCGATACAGTTGTATTCTATACGTGAACTGATAGGCGATTCGGCCAAGTATGCCGACAATCACGAATCTGTATTGGCCCAGCTGGCCCGTATGGGCTATACGTCCGTAGAGGCTGCCAACTATGGTGGAGGCCGGTTCTATGGCGTTACTCCCGAGCAGTTCAAGGCCGATTGTGAGGCCGCCGGCCTTAAAGCGATATCATCGCATGCGACGCGTCAGCTCACGGCCGAAGAGCTGGCCGGGCATGACTTCACTGAGGCCATGAAATGGTGGGATGAAGCTATTGCCGCCCATAAGGCCGCTGGTATGGAGTATATAGTCACTCCATGGGCGTCGTTGCCGGCATCGATAGAGGAAGCCCGTACGATGGTCGATTATCATAATGCTATCGGTCAGAAATGTCGTGAGGCCGGGCTGAGATACGGCTATCATACGCATTCACATGAGTATAAGAAAATCGAGGGTACCGACAGCGTGTGGATCGACTACCTTGTAGAGCACACTGCTCCTGAAAATATGTTCTGGCAGATAGACACATACCATGCCGTCAAGGGATGGGTGAGTCCGGTGGCCTATATAAAGAAGTATCCCGGTCGTTTCGACATGATCCATGTAAAGGATTTTTACGAACTGGGACAGAGCGGAATGGTCGACATGCATCCTATCTATGCCGCCGCCCAACAGGCAGGCTCGAAGGTCTATGTTGTGGAGCAGGAGGGTAATGACGGCTCACAGTCGCTCATGGAGAGCATGGCCGATAACGCTGCATATCTGAGTGCCCTTATGGGTAATGAGAGCAAGGTGACCGACAGCCGCCGCGGTGAGTATTTCATTGCCGATAAGGCTCAGGCCGATGTCTCGGACTATCCTGTCGATGAGGAGGGTTACATTGTGCTGTTTGACGGCAAGACTCTCGGAGACTGGCGCGGATATGGCATGGACGCCGCACCTGCCAGCTGGAATGTCGATGACGGCGCCATACACCTGATAGGATCAGGGACCGGTGAGGCTCAGATGGAAGGCGGTGGAGATCTTATCTTTCCTCATAAATTCAAGAACTTTGAGCTTGAACTCGAATACAGAATCTCTAAGGGTGGCAACTCCGGTATCTTCTACCTGGCTCAGGAAGCGGCTGTCAATGAGGATGGAGAGCAGGTATATCTGCCGATATGGCAGTCGGCTTCGGAATATCAGGTTCTTGATAACGACAATCACGAGGATGCAAAACTCGGTGTTGACGGTAACCGCCAGTCAGCGTCGCTCTATGACATGATACCGGCCAAACCACAGAATGCCCGTCCTTACGGAGAGTGGAACAAGGCTAAGATCACGGTGTACAAGGGAACTGTCATCCATGGTCAGAACGGAGAGAATGTGCTTGAGTATCACCTCTGGACTCCGAAGTGGAAGGAGATGCTTAAGGATAGCAAGTTCAACAAGGATGGTGATTTTCCGTGCGCTTACAATCTGATGATCAATATGGGTGGACCGGAGCATGCCGGTTATATCGGTCTGCAGGATCATGGTGATGATGTATGGTACCGCAATATACGTGTCAAGGTGCTTGACTGATGACGGTTTAACATAAAAGCGGCGGCTTCTGAAGCCGCCGCTTTTATGTTATGTTCCCGAAAAAAATTAACTAAAAAAGATGTGTATTGCTGAAAAATTTCAGTAATTTTGCGAGCAACAAAACCTAATTATTTAAAGCTATGTCAAAAGTTACAGTCGTAGGCGCCGGTAATGTAGGCGCAACATGTGCCAATGTGTTGGTTACCACTCAGGTAGCTGACGAGGTAGTGCTCATTGATATTAAGGAAGGCCTGTCGGAAGGCAAGGCTATGGACATCAACCAGACAGTAAATATCCTTGGTCTCCAGACGCGTCTTACCGGTGTTACCAACGACTATGAGAAGACCGCCAACAGCGACGTTGTAGTCATTACGTCGGGTATTCCCCGCAAGCCGGGTATGACCCGCGAGGAGCTTATCGGTGTAAATGCCGGTATAGTAAAATCGGTTACTGAAAACGTATTGAAGTATTCACCCAATGCTATCATTGTGTGTGTATCCAACCCCATGGATACCATGACTTATCTGATCCACAAGACATCGGGTCTGCCCAAGAACCGTATAATCGGTATGGGTGGTGCTCTTGACAGCGCACGTTTCAAGTATTTCCTGAGCATTGCTCTCGGTGCTAATCCGACGGAGGTTGAGGGTATTGTAATAGGTGGTCACGGCGATACCACAATGATTCCTCTGACACGTTTCGCCGCATACCGCGGTGTACCTGCAACTAATTATCTTGACGAGGAGAAGCTTTCGGCTGTAGCTGCCGACACAATGGTCGGGGGTGCTACTCTGACCAAGCTGCTCGGTACTTCTGCATGGTATGCTCCCGGTGCCGCGTCGGCACAGGTCGTAGCCGCTGTCTTAGGCGATCAGAAGCGTCTTATCTCATGTTCGGCTCTTGTGGAGGGCGAGTATGGTGAGAGCGATATCTGCATCGGTGTTCCTTGTATCCTCGGTAAGAACGGTATCGAAAAAATCGTAGAATTCCCGCTTAACGACGCCGAGAAAGAGAAATTCGCAGCCAGTGCCGCCGCTGTACGTAAGACGAATGCCGCTTTGGCCGGTGCCCTCTGACACAGGCCGTAACAGTCATTAAAAAAGTGTCGACCACCGCTGAATGCGGAGTGTCGACACTTTTTCTGTGTTTGGGAATATAGCAGTCGGATTATTTCGCTTCCCAACCGAGAGCCGAGGCTCCGAGTACGGCGGCGTCGGCTTCTTTCAGCTCGCTGGGCAGTATCCTGACTTTGCCTTTCCAGATGCTTAGCATATTTTTTTCCATTGAGTTGCGCATGGGACGGAACAGAAGCTCACCACTCTTTGCAAGTCCGCCGAAGATGATGAAAGCCTCAGGCGCCGAGAACACGGTGAAGTCAGCAAGCGCTTCGCCGAGTATATTGCCGGTGTAGTCGAATATTTCCTTGGCGATGGCATCTCCGGCCATAGCGGCGTCATACACATCCTTTGATGTTATCTCGTCAATGGGGATATTACGTAGAAGTGACGGCTCATTGCGTATCTCGAGGAATTCACGGGCTGTGCGTGCAACGCCTGTAGCCGAGCAGTAGGTTTCAAGACAGCCGGTGCGTCCGCATCCGCACAGACGTCCGTTTGTGCGTTTTGAGATCACGTGTCCGAGTTCTCCGGCAAATCCGTCGTGGCCGTATACAAGCTGTCCGTTGATTACAATGCCCGAGCCTACGCCTGTACCGAGGGTTATCATGATGAAATCCTTTATTCCGCGTGCGGCTCCGTATGTCATTTCACCTATGGCCGCGGCATTTGCGTCATTGGTAATGGCAACCGGTATGCCGAATTTATCGCTTACGATCCGGGCAAGAGGGAGCGGTGTGGGCCATGGAAGGTTAGCACACTCTTCGACCATTCCTGTAAAGAAATTGGCGTTCGGAGCTCCGATACCTATGCCGTGGATCTGTCCTGTGGTGCCGGTGTCGGCCATCAGTTTGGTAAGTTCGGTGTGAAGTTCATCGACATAGTCGTTGAAATCACTGTGCTTCAGTGTCTTGATTGATGAACTGGCAAGAACTGTGCCGCGTGTGTCAACGATTCCGAAAACGGTATTGGTACCACCTATATCGATACCTACTACGTAAGGTTTGCTCATGATATTGAAATTATTTTGGTTTGTATTTATGTCTCTACGATACAAAGATACGAATAAGTCGAGAGCAAATCAAAATTTATTTTGAATTTGCCGAGCGTGAGTATCTAAGACGAAGTCAGAGATACGGATAAGTCGGGAGCAAATCAAAATTTATTTTGAATTTGCCGGACGGGAGTCTCTATTTTTTTATTCCTTTCGTACCTTTGGTTCCTCCTCCCATTGCAAATATATTGCGGTCGTATGTCTGTGTTTTCATCGTTAGCTCCCTACGTCGTTTTATGGCGAGGGCTACGAGCCGTTCCATCAGTTTGTCAAACGACAGGCCTGTAGCTTCCCAAAGATAGAAAGATAGCGATCCGGGAATTGTATTGATTTCATTGACGTAGATGTCACGGGTATCGCGATCCACAATGACATCTACGCGGCTTACACCGTGGCATGAGAGTACACGGAACGTCTCGCCGGCCAGATATCTGATGCGTTCAGTCTCGTCGGAGGGAAGATCGGCCGGAATGCGTTTCTGTGAGGCCTGCATGCCTTTGGCTCCTTTTGTGCCGCCCATGTATTTGTCTTCGTAGGTGAGGAAGTCACCCGTCTTGATCGGTTCCTCGAGGACTGACATGGTATAGTCATCACAGTCTCCGAGTACCGAGCAGTTTATCTCCTGAAGATTCTCGACAAGGTCTTCGACGATGATGCGGGTGGAGTAACGTTCTGCCTCATCAATGCGCACATTGAGTTCCTCGCGGTTGTTGGCGCGGCCTATACCTACGCTCGAACCGAGGTTGGCAGGCTTTATGATGACCGGGTAGCCTATGGTCGACTCGATCTGTGCGGTGAGTTCGTCACGTTGCTTGAACCATTGCTTGTCGGTAAACCAGACGTAGTCGACGACCGGTATGCCCGAGGCCTGAAGAATCATTTTCATTGTGATCTTGTCCATGCCGTTGGCCGAAGACAGTGTGTTACAGCCTGCAAAGGGTATTCCGATGGTTTCGAGCAGGCCTTCGAATGTACCGTCCTCTCCGTTTGAGCCGTGGAGTACGGGTATTACAACGTCGAGTGTAGTCACGATATCTTTTCCCAGAAATGGTTTTCTGGAGAGATATAGATTGAAATTTCCTGTCTCCGGCCGCATGTATACCTGTCTGCAACGTGCCAGAAGTGTATTTATATTGCGGTAATTTTCGATTTCCAGTAGTGCGTCGCCGGTGTACCACTTGCCGTCTTTGGTGATGTAGACGGGGGTGACATCGAATCGTTCGCGGTTGATGGCATGCATAGCCTGAGATGCCGATATTACCGATATCTCGTGTTCGGTGGAACGTCCGCCGAAGAATACTCCTATGTTGGTTTTCATTGCTTTGTGGAATGATTGATGTTTTTTATTTGAATGTATCCGGCAGATCGTTCTCGTAGAGGACGGTATCTCCCGGGCGTGCTATGGTGGCCAGCAGCTGCTGTGCCTGAGCGAAAGTGTCGACCGGGTGGACATGATCTTTGTCGAGGCGGCCGGCCCGATTGATCCCTTCGATGATCGGATCGCGGTTGTATTCGCCTACTATAATGGCGTGATCTGCGTTACCGGCGATATGCTCGCCGAGTCGCAGGTTGTAGTCATATTGTCTGTCACCGAGTTCGATCATTCCCGGGGTTATGATGATACGTTGTCCGTCTGTCATGCGTGAGAGTACGTCTACAGCCATACGGGAACCGTCGGGATTTGAATTGAATGCGTCATCGATAATTGTTATTCCGCCGGGAGTGCGTCTGATGTTGAGCCGGTGCTCGACCTGTTCTATTTTCTCGACGGCGTAACGGATTTTATCGTCGGGGACTCCGAGGTATGCCGCCATGATTACGGCGGCCATGAGGTTGGATATGTTGCATTCACCCACAAGACGGGTGTGGAGCGACAGCGAGTAACCGTCGGGACCATCGATGGTGAAACGTGTGCCGTCATGGGCATACTCGATATCTCGGGCATTGTAGCCGGCGCCCTGTGTGTTGCTGACGGCGTATCGCCGGCACTCTACATTATCGACCGGACGGTTTGCTACGTATGGAAAGTCGTTGTTGACAATCGCAAGACCGTCGGCCGGAAGAGAGTCTATGAGTTCGAATTTGGTGCGCTGTACATTTTCGATTGATCTGAACGATTCGAGGTGTTGTTCTCCGACTGCTGTCACTATACCTGCTCCGGGGTGTACCAGATTGCATATCTCTCTGATGTCGCCGGGCTGTTTGGCGCCCATTTCGACGATGAACACCTCGTTGTAGGGTTTGAGATGCTCGCGTATGGTCCTGATGACTCCCATGGTGGTGTTGAATGAACCTGGGGTCATAAGAGTGTCGAACTGTTCCGACAGGATGCGTTGCAGGTAATGTTTTGTGCTTGTCTTTCCGTAACTTCCCGTGATGCCGATAACTTTCAGGTGAGGCATGGAGGCCAGGATGTCGCGTGCCTCGTTGTAATATCGGCGGTTGATGGATTTCTCTACCGGCTTCAGCAACCAGTTGGACAACAGCATAATGAATGGCGATGCCACGCACAGAGCCATCAGGACCGCTATGGTTGTCACCGGATTGTGTGTCAGGAACCATGCACCTGCGGTCAGGGCGTAGGCTAAGAGGAGAGATGTGATTAGTATGCGCCATGCACGGCGTGTCATCACGAGCGGCTTCTTGTAGCGGCGCCTGGCCAGTGATATCATGCATCCAAGTATGATAGCGGCCGAGACGAGGCCGGACAGACCGAAGGGAATGTGGTGTACGAGGATAAGGAACAATGCTATGCATCCCATGATACGTGCCGGGCGGGTGGACTCGCCGCTGCTGTTAAACCAGCGGGTGTAACGGTCGTTGCGGTATGAGTTCTGCTGCAACATCATGAGGTCCCGCCGCAGTACCTGTATGATATACAGTACCGTGAGGACTCCGAGAATCAATGCTGTGATAATTTCAATCTTAGGCATTTCGTTGAGAGGATGGTGACTGGAAATGGGTCAGGTGTGTTAATTGACAAATTTGTTTAGTACCGTGGCGAATGCTCCCGGATTGTCAAGGAAACAGTAGTGTCCGCAACGTGCGAATGTTACGAGGCCTGAATCCGGAATGAGCGCATTCATTTTTTTTGCATCGTCAAGGGGAGTTGCGGTATCGTTCTCTCCCCACATCAGGAGTGTCGGGGCTTTGATCAGTGGCATCACGTGCCTGAGGTCTTCATTTACACATTTTACCATTATGCGTCTCATCATCGGCGATGCCTGGCGGTAGTCGGCGCTTCCCCGCCTGGCTTTCAAGGCATCGACACGTGCCTGCCCGCGCTGTTTCCCCAGAAATGTCAGTAAGGCCCACTTCGTAAGCTTGAAAGAGTATACCTTAAGATAGTATCTGAGCGGACGGTCCGGTTTTATGCCGGCTGAATCTATGAGAACCACACGGTCAGTGTTGTTGCGTGAGGCGTACAGTATGGAAATCCGTCCTCCGAACGAGTGCCCGATAAGTATGGGGGTGGAGATGTTTTCGTGATGGGACAGTTCTTCGATGACACTTGTGAATTCCTCGATACCCCAGGGTGTTCTGTCGGGCCGTTCCGGCGGTTCGGTTGAACTGCCGTGCCCCGGTAGATCGACAGTGATGACACGGTGTGTCGGTGCGAGCAGTGCGCGTATGCTTTCGACTGTGGTGCAGGAGCATCCCCAGCCGTGCATCAGTATTACTGTACGTTCTCCCTCTCCGGTGTCGGTGTAGTGCAGTGTGATGCCGTGGGTGGTCAGTCGTTTATCCATGATGTGGCTGATGAGGGACAGGTATAGAAATCTATGAGGTTTGCGAGGGACCACTGGCATGCCGGGCAGAAGTCCGGAGTGACATTGTCACGCATGCGGCAATGGTCGGCGGGGCGATAGACGCCATGAGAAGAGTAGGCAGCTCCTTCATAGACGCCTACGGGCCATTGGGCCGCCTGCTCCGGAGGTGTCGGAACGGGGGTCCCGGGTTTGATGAGCCTGTGCCATTTGGGATGTTCGGAATCGGTCGTGACATTGGGTTCCCATGGCTCGATGTCGGTCGGATATGTGTCGGTCATGACGTCGTTGTCATAGAAATACTCGTCGCCGAGCCCGCCGAAGGAGTGTCCGAACTCGTGTACTACAACCGGGCGGAACATGGGATGACGGGCTGTTGTGAGTGTGTAGGCATTGTATATGCCTCCGCCGCCATATTCGTCGGTGTTGGCCAGAATGATGATGTGCTCATAGGGGATGCCTGTGAGATGGTCGTGTATGTCTTTTACGGCAGGTGTTGTCAGGTAGCGGTCGCTGTAGAATGTGCTGAAGTGTGATCTGACGGCTGTGTCACGCCATTGACCGAGCCGCGGTATGCTTACACCGCTGTCGATCGATTCACACGCCACGGCTACGAAATTGAACCGGTCTTTCTTAGAAGCGAAAGGTTCGTGGGAAAGGATACTGCTGACAGCCTCCTCGGCGTGGCGGTAGAACGAGTCGGTCTGAGCTGCCGTATATCCTTCGGCCAGAATTGCCACATCTATCTTGTCGCGGCTGTCACCGGCTCTGTGGATGTAACGGTGTGGGACCGGTATCTGTGATGCTGAGGGTCTTCTGACAAGGATGTCGGCCGGATCGAAATGATGGATGAAACTGGCTATCGTATCACGGCGGGCGCCTGACAGGCAGACCTCGATGTCAACCTCATGCCTTGGGTACGGCAGGAGCTGTACAAGCTGATAGGCGCGCCGGTTTACCTTGGCCTCGGGTGTGGACAGCCACTCGCTGTAAAGGGTCGAGAATGTCGTGTGATAGAGTGTGGTTCCATCGGCAGCTGACCGTACTGTCACTGATCCGTTGCCGGCAAGAGGCATATACTCAAGGTTATACCGTCGGCCGGCCCATCCTGACGGATCGATCGATGTCATGTCGAGATATACCGACGATTGTGATGCATTGCCGGCTATCGTGTAATCGATACGCAATGTCGAGTCGGCAAAGTGGGTGTCGAAGTCAGTTCCGGTATGAGCGGCGGCACCCGACAATGTGGCGAGTGACAGCAGTGCTGCTGTAAGAGAACGTATATACACAGCGCTGGGTGGCTTAGTCTTCCGAAACGGCTACAGGAAGTGGACGGTTGAAGATTTCTT
Organism: uncultured Muribaculaceae bacterium; assembly: GCA_910584665.1. Taxonomy (GTDB): domain Bacteria; phylum Bacteroidota; class Bacteroidia; order Bacteroidales; family Muribaculaceae; genus JAAVFS01. Next base: position 39,804 of record CAJUBL010000009.1, read on the forward strand.
TGAAGGAGATGAGTGATTCGGTGCGTGCAAGTCCAAGACACAGCAGTTTTTCCTGGATGATCTTGAGCAGATGGTCGTTGTTGCGGGCGTATAGTTTTATGAACAGGTCATAGCGTCCTGTGGTAAAGTGGCATTCGACAACCTCTGGAATGCTCTTGAGGTTCTCGACTACCTCGTTGAGCCGAGACGGGTCTTTCAGAAAGAATCCTACGTATGAACATGTGTCGTAGCCTATTGATGAAGGGCTTATCAGTAGTTCCGATCCCTTGACTACGCCTATTGACTGCAGTCTGGATATACGCTGGTGTACCGCCGCACCGGATACTTTGCATTCACGTGCGATCTCAAGGAATGGACGGCGTGCATTCTCAAGCAGTAACTGAAGAATTTTAACATCAAGCGAGTCTAATTGTGGTCGTGCCATTGTTTTTTTTAATAAAATGATTGTTTTGTAACTGTTTATTGGTAGGTAATAATGCAGTCCTCTCACGTGTATGTATTCTGTGAGCGGAAGGATAAGTTTGATAATGCAAAGTTACTAAAAGATTGTAAAAATAAGAGCTGATTTACTTACAATTTTTTTATTATCATATGAAAAGATGGCAGGATTGTCCTGATATATGAAAAAGCCTTCCGGAACATGTTGTCCCGGAAGGCTTTGTGTTGCCGTTACTATGGCTTTTTTACTGTATGCCGAGTTTGGCCTTTACCATAGGGGTGACATCCACTACGTCGGGACTGTCATATATCGATGTTCCTGCCGGGAAGATCATTGTGAAGCCGTTTTCGGCACCTACCTGTTTGATGGCGTTGACCATTTTTTCCTGAATAGGCTGCATGAGCTGGGCGTTCTGGCGCTGGAGGTCCTGCTGGGCTGTATCCATGAACTGTTTGGCTCTCTCGTCCATTTCCTGTATTTCCTGTACGCGACGCTCCTTTATTGACTGGGGCGTGTTCGGATCGTTGCTGAGTTGCTGGAACTCGGCCATTTTCTTGTTCATTTCGTCCTGAAGGGTCTTGTACTCGGCCTGATACTTGTTGCCGGCTTCCTGAAGCTGAGTGTTGGCCTGTGCATACTCTGGCATATTGGGTATGATGGACTCAACGTCAACGGTGCCGAATTTGGCGCTCTGGGCGCAAAGCGCGGCGGGTATTGCCACACAGATGGCAAGAAGGAATTTCTTAATCATTTTCTGAAAAATAATATGTTGGTTTATCAATATTTACATTTTATGCTGGCAAAGATAAGATTTTTAGTTGGAATATCCTAACCTGGCGAGTACCTCATTGGAAATATCAATGCGCGGTGAGGCGAAAACGATATCTCCGGAACTGGCACGATCCATTATAAGCTGGTATCCGCGTTCTTCCGATACCTTCTTTATGGCATTGTAGACGTCATCCTGGATAGGCTTGAGGAGTGACTGCCGCTTGGCGTTGAGTTCTCCTTCGGGACCGAAGTATCTGTAGCGTAGCTCGGTGGCTTTTTTCTCCTTGTCGACTACTTCCTGCTCGCGTGCCTTCACCTGGTCGGCGGTGAGAAAGACTTTGTCCTGAAGATATCGCTGGTAAAGTTCCGAGGCTTCGTTGTTGAGGTTCTCTACTTCACGCTGGTATCGCTGTGAGAGCTGGTTGAGCTGTTCGTTGGCCATCTCGTAGGACGGGATGTTTTTCATAATGTATTCCATGTCGACAAGTGCGAATTTCTGGGCCGATGCACAGAAAGCGGCTGCGACGACAATTAACATGGTAAATAATACTTTTTTCATGCTGGTATCTGTTTAGATTATCTATAGTCCCGAACCGGAGTCGGGGTAAGGTTATTTGTTTTTACGTTTTCCGGCTTTCACTAACAGAATTATGCCGACTATAAGAGCCGGTATTATAAGCATTATAAAAAATATCTGTTGAATAAGTCCGGAATAAGTCATATTAAAAAAAGCTGCTTTATATTATTAAGACAAATAAGTGGCAAAAAGGTTTAGAATTCCTGTCCGAGGATAAAGTGGAAGTGGCTTCCGCCCTTTATACCGTAGACTGTGTCGAAGCCATATGCCCAGTCGATACCCATCATGCCTACCATGGGCAGGAAGATGCGGACTCCCACACCGGCGCTGCGCTTGAGATCGAAAGGGGAGAAGTCTTTGACCGATGTCCATGCGTTGCCCCCCTCGACAAATGCCAGACCGTAGATCGTGGTGGATGTCTGCAGCATGAACGGGAAGTGCAGTTCGGCACCGAGGCGCGTGTAGGCGTAGCCTTCACGTCCCCATGGAGTGAGGGCACCGTTCTCGTATCCGCGGAGGGCTATGGTTTCGGTAGCGTATGTATAGGATCCTGACATACCGTCACCGCCTACATAGAATGTCTCGAATGGTGATTTGAGATACTTGTTGTAGCTGCCGAGGAGTCCGAAGTCGGCACGTGTCATGAGTACGAGAGTATAGGTCTCTGCATTGTTGAGCGGGGTATAGGTACGTGACTTGAAGCGTAGTTTCCAGTACTCGATCCAGTTATAGAGCTGTTTCTTTGACTCGGTTGTATTCTCGGCGGCGAGTTTCTTCCAGTTCTTCTTACCGAAGAGCGATGCGGGTGGGGTCATCGAGAAGTTGAGTGAGAATGATGATCCCCGGCGTGTATACAGCGGGTTGTCAATAGATGTGCGTGCCAGTGTGAGTCCGAGTACGAGGGCATTTGACGTGCCGTTGTTCATGTAGTAGAGGTAATCCCAGTTCTTAAGGTGGTACCAGTTGTAGGAGAGCTCGGTGGTAAGTGTGAAGTAGTCGTCGGGCCAGCTCAGACGCTTGCCGAGTCCTACGGTTATGCCGGCGAGCTGCAGCATCTTGTTGGGGTCGTAGGCGTTCTCGTACGAATTCTGGTAGTAGTCATTGTAGTAACTCGAACCGTATCCGTATCCGTAACCATAGCCGCCATACATATAGGGGTTATAGTAGTTGCTTGAGTAATAGGATGAGTTGATGCCGGTCTGGCGCGAGTAGTAGGCTGAGACCTGAAGGGAGTTGGGTCGCTTGCCGCCGAACCACGGGTCAAGGAACGATACTGAGTAGGCCTGGTAGTAGCGTGCGTTTGTCTGTGCGCTTATGGTGAAAGTCTGTCCTTCTCCCTGTGGAAGCAAACCTTTGTAGGAGCCGGGGTTGAACAGGTTCTTGATGGAGAAGTTGGTGAATTTCAGAGCGAGCTTACCGATGATGCCGGTCTGGCCCCAGCCCATTGAGAACTCTATCTGGTCGTTGGCTTTAGACTCGAGGTTGAAAAGGATGTCTACGGTGCCGTTCTCGGCATTTGGCTGCGGGTCTACGCCGATGGTCTCCGGGTTGAAGTGTCCCATCTGGGCTATCTCACGGTATGAACGCATGAGGTCGCTTTTACTGAACAGCTCTCCCGGGCGCACACGCAGTTCGCGACGTATCACCTTCTCGTAAAGGCGGTCGTTGCCGTTGATCACAACCTTGTTGATACGGGCCTGCGGACCCTCCATCATTCTCATCTCGAGTTCGACCGAATCTCCTTTTACATTGCGTTCTATCGGTACTACGTTGTAGAATAGGTATCCGTTGTCCATGTAGTAGTTGGCGACGGCATCCTCATCCTCGTTAAGCCTCTTGTTGAGAAGTTTCTGGTTATAGACTTCACCGGGTCTGATGCCGAGTATATCCTGAAGCTGCTCGGTGGGATATATGGTGTTGCCTACCCAGTCTATCCCGCTGATGTAGTACTTCTGTCCCTCTTCAAGGTCAATGTACACGTCGACAGTCTTCTCGTCGTACGGTACGACGCTGTCAGCGATTATCCTGGCGTCGCGGTAGCCTTTTTCGTTGTATTTCTCAAGAATGCGGTTAAGGTCATCCTGATAGTCGCTCTCGACAAATTTTTTCTGTCTGAAAAGGTTGAGCAGCTTACCTTTCTCGTTGGTTTTCTTCATGACACGCTGCAGGGCGTTGTCGCTCATGACATGATTTCCGTCGATATATATCTTGTGGACCTTGACTTTGTCGTGTTTGTTGACGGCTATGTTGACTATGACCTCGTTTTTTCTGGAGAGGTCGTCCTGTAAGGTGATACGTACGTCGGCGTTTCCGAAACCTTTGTCACCATAATATTTCTTGACTATTGATGTGGCACGGTTTATTATGTTCTGGTTGATGTTGCTCCCTTTCATGAGCTGGAGCATCTTCTGGAGATCGTCGCGTTCGCCTTTCTTCATGCCGGTATAGTTGACTTCGCTTATGCGCGGCTGGGGTCGTACAGCGATATCGAGCCATACTTTACCGTCGGCTATTTTCTCCACCTTGATCTGAGCCTGGGCGAAGAGACTTTGCCGCATGAGGCGTTTTACAGCCTGGGTTATATCGTTGCCCGGAATATCGATGCGCTGTCCTACTCTCAGTCCGGTGTAACCTATGACAATGTAGTCTTCGTAGTTTTCGGCTCCGGAGACGGTGATTCCGGCGAGTTCGTAATTGCGAGGAACACCATTGAAGATTACAGTCGGGTTGTATATAGTGTCGGTGGCCGCCTGTGCTGATGCTGTCAGGGAGCCTGCTAAGAGCGAGAGGAATATTAAAATCTTATATCGCATGGTGATGTATGGATGAATATAATGATTGTCGTTATAGGGCTGTTATGGGTTATTATGTCTGTATTTGTACTGTCTGTAGTTGTGGTGTTATCTGATCTGTTCGCTGGTGAGCCCGTATCGGCGTTCCCGGTGTCCGAAACGTCTTATGGCATCCCTATACTCGGCTTCTGAGTAATCGGGCCAGTAAGTGGGTGTGAATACGAGTTCTGTGTAAGCTATCTGCCACAGCAGGTAATTGCTCACGCGGCAGTCTCCGCCGGTGCGTATCAGCAGATCCGGATCGGGCATGCCGGCTGTTGTCATACGGCTGCTGAGAGTGTCGTCATCAATGTCTTCGATACTGATGGCGCCGGTCGCCGCTTCTGTGGCGATCAGCCTGGCGGCTCTTGTTATCTCCCAGCGTGACGAGTAGCTTATTGCCAGACATAGATTGAGTCCGGTGCAACCGGCGGTGGCGTCGAACGATCCCTGCAGCCGTCGGCGCGGCTCTTCCGGCAGACGGTCGGCGTCACCTATCATGGTGAGCCGTACGTTGTTCCTGATGAGATCAGGCGTTTCCCGTTCGATGGCGATGCTGATGAGGTGCATCAGGGCTTCTACTTCTTCTGGCGGGCGGTTCCAGTTTTCGGTCGAGAAAGTGTAGAGGGTGAGATATCGGATGCCGAGCCTTGAGCTTTCTTCGGTTATGCGGCGTACTGTGGTGACACCCTCAACATGCCCTTCGCTGCGCGGGAGGTTGCGTGAACGTGCCCATCGGCCGTTGCCGTCCATTATTATGGCTACATGTTGTGGCCGACGTTCCGGGTCGATGTCGTGTCGCAGGCAATATGTCGTTTTCTCGCTGTCAGTCATAGTAGTGGCATGTTGGGCAACGAAGGCCGAATTCATAACTTACCGACAAGGCCAGACGTGAGTACCAGTCGGTATTCTTAAGGAAAGAACTTCTGATCTGATATAAGTCGGCGATGTCGCCGTCAATGTGGTCTCCGAAGGCTTTGGTCATGGAGAACTCAAGAGCCAGATTTATACGTTCGTGAAGTTTGTATCTGAGCCCCACAGCCATAGGAACTGTGAATGCCGCATGGGTCTCCCCCTCACAGGAGGCTGCGGCGAGACCGAGACCTACGGCGAGATATGGAGACCAACGTCGCAGATTCTTGTATGTCTCTCCGATACCGAATGCAAAGAAGTTCACCTCTATGCGCTCGCTGAGATCTATGACTGATGATCTGAATGTATACGCGGCGTTGTCGGGCAAAGCCGAGTCGAGCTGTCTGGAATCGCCGGAGAGGCTGGAGTAGCCGAGTATTGTCGAGAGAGCCCAGCGTGTGTCGAAGCGGTAACGGAATGCTATTTCTCCGGTGAAGCCCGGCTTTGCCAACGGATTGCTTTCGTTCAGGTCGCCCATATAGCCGCCGATACCTATCCCGGCACCGATGTCAAAACGATAGCTTTCCTCCTGGGCCAGAGCGTAATGAGGGCTCAGCAGCAATGCTATTGTCATGACCGTTAAGGTAATAATCCTATTGTGGCGGCTTTCCATGTAGGGACGTCGGTTTGTTGCTACTGTAGTGGCTTGAACTGAAGGCGGTTGATGACTCCGCGGTATATGCGCGGCATCAGTTCACCGTTGGCGGTGCGGCCTCCGTACATATATATATAGGGTGTATCCCACTCGGTTATCGGCCTGACGGCGCGCGAGTGTTTCTCCTCGTTGTTTACGAATACCTGTGCGCCCTGCAACGATGGCAGTTCTTTGGGTAACTGCATGGTTACGGAGGCCTTGGCCCAGTTGAAGCCGAGGTCGTAGCTTATGTAGACTGTGTCCTGCATCTTAGTGGCTGATTCCTGTCCGCCCATGGCTACGAGCACCGAACGGGTTGATGCTACCCATGTGTTGGTATCGGTGCGGCAGCAATAGTATGGGAAAACAGCGATACCTGATGCTTTCATCGGTGTCTTGGTGGCTATGCATGCCCAGCGGTTGCCGTCATAAGCCCAGGCTGTCGGTGTAGGAGTGCCGTCGGCCTTGAGTCCGCCTAAAGTGATAATCTGCGGCTGTGTACCCCATTCGGTGGCGTAATATATCGCAGAGCTGTTGCCTGTGATCGGAAACTCGGCATTGACGTCGGATGTCGCACCGTAGGGGTATGTCACGTGGGTGAGTTTTCCGTTGATCTCTGCGATGCCTACGAGGGTCTCGCCATAAGGGGCTGTTATAGACTTCCACGTGGTGCCGCAGGAGTTCCATGTGGTGCCGTTATCTGATGAGTACAGTTCTCCGCTGATGTCGAGGATGTACAGGCTCACGGTGGTGGCAGTCATAGAGTTCACGTCGGGTGTGAAAGGGAATGAGAAAGGTGTCCTGACGGGTGTGGCGGCCGGATTGTCGGCAATGCTCATGCAGGCATTGGCAGTGCCGTCGGTGGTGAGTGTGTATAGTTTCCTGTTGAATTCTACCGTGCGCTGTTCCTTGATGTCGGTAAGTGACGATGGCAGTGTGGCCGGATTTCTGAGGTCCCAGAGGAGCGAATCGCTCACTGTAGTGTGCACATTGACTTTGATGTAGTAGTCGCGTGATGCTATTTTGTCGTATGAGACGAGGTGTAGTCTGACGGGCCCGCGAGAGAAATCTATGGAGTCGTTCTTGTTGGTGAGATAGTCGACTATGGAGTCGTTTTTGCCGTCTCGGGGAAAATGAATCTCTACTGTCGAGCATCCGTCGGTCGTCAGGTCTACGAGCAGACGGTCGGTCCTGGTGCCGTATGGCAGGGAGTCGGCATTGAATATACGGCCGTTTACGAGGTCGATCGAGAAATAGATCGAGTCGAGGTTATTGAGAACTTTAGAGTCGGAACGAAGGGAGAATGCGGTGACCTGGGTGCTTGAGTAGTCGATCGATACTTCATAATTGTCGTCCGACTCGTTACAGGCTGTTGACCCGCAGAGCAGTGCTGTCGCGGCTATGTATATTCCTAATCTCTTGAGCATATTATACATTATAGTTTTTTGCGATAATTTCAGGCCGGATACTGACCAGATCAGTTCCGTAATTTACTACTAAACTGCAAAGTTAAGAAGAATTTTGTTCATTCAACCTACAAAGGTAGAATTAAAGCATAAAAACATGCAACACCTAATTGAATATTAATATAAAAACGCCTGTTTTTATAGGTTTTTAACGGGGTATGACTACTGTAGTGCTAAAAAAATATAAATTTTATGATCAGAGCCGGGAGGTATACATTACAAGCCCGCGTTCCATAAGAAAAGCGGGCTTGAAGTCGGGCTTTTGATTGAGAATGGTTCACTCGGCAATGGTATGAATCTCAATTCTGTCACCGTGATTTTTAAATGTCAGAGGTATAGTGTTGGCCAGCTGAGTCAGTGTCGAGTCGATGTCGCTGTAGTATATTGTTCCGCCGGAATAGGTCTTGACGAGATCAACATCTTTGTCGAGTTTTATCGGTATTCCATACAGCCGATAGAGAATATCACCGATTTCTTCAATATTTGCGTTCTCGAACGGTATGATATGGTTACGCCATGTGACGTCAATTGTCGATTTAGGCGATTCAACGGTAATCTCGCCTGTCTCTATGTTATAGCATGCTCGTTGCTCCGGTATAAGTACAATACTTTCGTGGCGGTTGTTGAGCAGAACTTCAACCGAGCCTTCGAAAAGGTTTACAATGTTGTCGGCTGAATCCCGGCTGTTGAAGTAAAATTGAGTGCCCGTTACCTCAACGGTAAGATACCTCCCCTTGACTGTGAACGGTTTTGTTTTATCGGAAGTGACGTCGAAATACCCTTCGCCGGTCAGTTCCACGATACGGTCATTGCCGGTGAAATATTCCGGATAGCGTAACATGGAGTTACAGTTAAGGTCGACTATGGTACTGTCGGGCAGGGTCACGGTGCGCGTGGTGTCGGTGGCGACAATCCTTATAATCTTTATATCAGGCCGGTCGAGCCTCAGCCAGGCGAAAGTTGCTGCGACGGCGATCATAGCGGCAACAGCTGTGCCCCACCTTATAATCGAGAGCCTGCGTCTGTGTGCCCTACGTTGCTGACGTTCAATGATACGGTGTCTTATCTTGCGTGCGATACGTTCGGTCGATTCCGTATTGTCTTTTATGTCGAAGGCAATCATGGCGGCAAGCTCGGTTCCGAGCAGATCAGATACATTGTCGTCGGACTCCCTGAGCCAGTCACGTATTTCGACCAACTCGTCATCGGTACATGTATTGTTGATGAATTTTTCCATTAACTCTTTGCTGATCTGTGTCATAATTCAATGTAATATATTTAACCGGCAACGTGTTCCGATTATTCCGTTGCTAATTCCAGAATATGTATAGGAGAGTAAGAAGATATTTCAGTCTGTCACGCAATATTCTCAGAGCCTTGTAGTTCTGGGCCTCGACTGTGCGTACTGAAATTCCAAGTCCCCGGGCTATGTCCTTGTTGCTGATGCCGTCGATATAGCTGAGGGTGAATATCTCGCGGCATTTGGCAGGCAGTGTTCCCATGGCCTCGCTGATGCCTTTCTCAATATCCTTGGAGTGAACAATATCCTCAAGATTGTGTCGGTCTATAAATTCCAGCCTCATCTCATTGATCGATTCCAGGGCCTCGATCCGCTTTGCTGCTGCGTCGCTCCGTGTAAGGAAGTTAAGGGCACGTGTTGTGACGGCCTTGTACAGGTAGGTGTTTATTCCGTAGTCAAGGTCTATTGTCTCTATACGGCTCCACATGTCACAGAAAACGTCGGCCACAAGATCCTCGGCATTGGCTTCGTTCTTGAGCAGGCGTAGTGCGAGGAAGAGAAGCCGGCGATGGTTCTCGATGAATATCTTTTTGAATATTTCGTTATAGTCTGACATTTGGCGTGACTGATCAGACAGTTTCTTAGGTCTGTTAAGGTATGAGTCGTGCAAATATACGCAGAATATTCGATGAAAAGAATAGCGAAAGTCATGCGGAGCATGGTTCGCGGCGGCGAAGCCAATTCTTTGAGTCAAATATACGGATAAGTCGAATACAAAACTAAACTTATTTAAGTTTTGTTGAGCGTGAGTATATAGGACGAAGTCAAATATACGGATAAGTCGAATACAAAACTAAACTTGTTTAGGTTTTGTTGAGCGTGAGTATATAGGACGAAGTCAAATATACGAATTTTTATAAAACTATATACGGGATGGTATCGGCGATATGGATATTGTGCCATACCGCCGATATATAGGGGATTATTTACCTTGAAGATATACCTCGATTTCAAAACTTGATATGAGGAACTCGGACGAAGACCGGTCAAACACACATTTCACATATCGGGCCTCTACCGGGGCATCGAGTATTACGGTCTGAGTGCCGTTGCCAGCGGGGTTGTCCCAGTCGGTAATTTTTTTGACCGATAAATAGTCAATACCGTCAGTCGAGACAAAGTACTCGGCATCTCTGGCATAAGCGCCATTGTCCCAGTAATTGACAATCTTGTCGATTTTATATATCTGCTCCAGATCAACCGAGAAGTTGGAGGAACCGCTGTATGCCTGTTGCCACATTTTGTCAAAGGCTCCGTCGGTAAGACGGTCACGGATGTCGTTGTTGGATGAAACCTGAATCCCGCTTTTACCCAGGGCCAGATTGGTGTTTACCGGTGTTTCGACGGTGGGTGTGAAATCTTCCCCTTCGTTTATGTCCAGCTCGATGTCCTCTCCGGTCATGTCGTTCCAGCTACTGATTCCTGATGGGGTAAAAGCTACCGACAGCGGGTTGGCGCCCTTGCTGATTTTTACCTGGTGTACATATCTTACGCCTGATTCAAGGGATGTCTGCGGATAGGCTATACTCATTTTCTTGCCTTGATAGTATACGTTTACGGTCACCTGGGGCATGTCCTTTGCCGGAATAACGATAGCCGAGGCATGTGTTCCGTTGGCATCTATGTCTATGCCGGCATATATTATGCCCGGGTTGCCGGTATTGGCAAATGTGGCATCAGCCAGATTGAAGTCGGCCGTTGTATTGATTCCGTCGATTGTGACATAGATGTCGCTTTTTGACGTTATCGGGTCGGGCGTCTCGATATTGAAATATATCTGGCTCAGTTTGTGGTCAAACAGAAGGTTGGGTTTCGACTTGGAGTCTTTGTTGTAGTCAGTGGCTGTCGCGTACATGAGGTCGATGTCACCGGCTACTTCCTGGTTGGTAATGTCTACCTTATATACGTTGTCTGCAACCTCATACTGCAGAGGGTAATAAGCCACAAAGTCGACCGACGAGCCGTTGGCCGGATAAAGCAATTCCGAATTAGTCGTGAGAGGAGTTATGGTTCCGTCTCCGTGAGCGGAGTATCTGGCGTTTTTTGCAAGCGCGTTGTCAAGGCTCTGTCCGGCAGGTATCATGTATACGCCTATTTTATCGCCATCCTCCCAGTTGTCGGCAACGGCACGAGAGGCCATCTGACTGATTGCCGATGTGAAGGTGATGACATTGGCCGAATTCCTGAGATTGTCGTTGTCATTGTCACATGCCGTCAGCATGCATGTCGCGGCAGTAGCTAAACATAATGTTCTGATTGTTTTCATGGGTTTAATATTTGGGATTGATTAATATTTCGTCACACAGTATTTTTCCTTTCCGGCGCGTCGCTATGACTTTGATAAATCGAGCGTTTTGTCCGTTCAGAGTACACATTGCCATGTCGATCCAGGCGTCGTGCAGGTCATTGGCAGATTTATCCATCGGGTTGCTTGCGGCGACCTTGAAGTCTGTTCCGTCGTCAGAGAGCAGTACAATAAAATCGGCAGGTAATGATATATCGGACGGACGATATTGTAGAAATCTCGCCGCCACAGTATTCACCGGTACTGATCCTCCCATATCGATGACACACTCCATGTTGTTGTTTTCGAAGCAGGACCATGACGGGTGACCGGAGTCTTCGCCGGCGAGTTTCCCGTCGGTAAGACTGTCACAGAACGGGACATCGGGACAGGCCGCCGGTTTTCCTATGGCGTCATGTGCCAGGTCTCCTCTGAACGAAGCCTCGAGCAGCGGCCAGCGCCCCTCGCCTCGCCGCCACCGGTCATAATCGCAGTAGAATGATACTGACTCTTCAGGCTGTCCTATAGGCATGGCCGACTTTGGAGTATCCATTATGCCGTAGATAGAGAAACTGACGATTCCTGATGCGCCGGCTTTGCTCGCGTTTACTATCTGTGACAGATAGCGGGGAAAGGCACATGGAAGTAGTGCCGACTTGCGGGAGTTGACTTCCCGCTCCCAGGTGAACGACTCTACGTTCACCCAGAAATCGCTGCGGGCATGACGGTGAATATCTCCGAGCCGTTTCAGCCTTCGCCCGGTCTCGGGGATAGGTTGCGGGATAACCACACAGCCTATACCGTCCTGGTATGCGACAATGTCAACATCGAGTTTCTTTATCTGCCCGGCAAACTTGTCTGAGTAAATATCGGCATTGACCACGCCGTAGGGTGAGATCATAACCTTGGTGCCGGGAGTGAGAGCACGTGCCCGTGACGCGAGGGCGTTGACCGATTCTATCGAGTGGTCAGAGAAATATGGAACTATCTGATCCTCAACAGGCAGATACCATCCGTACAGGCTCTCTCGGTCGCCATAGAGCACGGCCAGTTCGTTCATTATCTTTTCCTGAAGAACTTTGATTTCCGGGTCGCGCAGGTTGTCATCCTGGTCAATCGCCCATCCGGTGCTCATAAAGACCTTTATACCACGCTTGTCGGCTGTGTCCATTATGGCGCATACCGGGCTACGCTGTCCGTCGGGGTAGACATGGGGCATAAAACGTGACGGATAGAATGATTTCTGTCCGTTGGCCACGGCCATTATGATGACATACTCCATGCCCATGTCGGCCAGCTCGTTGATTTTCTGTTCCCAGAATGAATCGGATGTCCATTTTACATGATGCGGATTCATGTACTTGTTGCGGGTGTCCTGGTATGGCAGGTTTATCCATGTGCCGCTTACCTGATGTACCGGATACTCACGTGCCGCCTCACCCGATTTGCGGGCCTGGAGGATTTTGTCGCGGTATGTTCTGTATCCGTTATACAGATCTACTGTGCTTTCTTCGCCTACCCGTACCGACATCTCGGGGTCGTTGAACACGCCGGGAAACTGATAGCAGAGCACTTTCTCAAAGTTGTCAAACATATTGAGCTCGCGTATAATCTCTTCAACAGGCTTGGGTGACAGAGATCCGTCGTGATTAAACCGGAAAACCTCAAGGTCAAACCACAGGTGAGAACCGTTTTCATTACACAGCCTCTGAAGCAGCGAGGCGGCCTGTCGCCCGCTGATGTCATTCTGCGGCATACGTGCGAAGCCAAAAGGACACAGTATATCGAGATTCTTAAGGAGTTCGGGATAGGTGTCGGTTCCGTTGGGGACTTCCATGCTGTTTGTAGCCAGCATTACCGGCTTCCCGGGAGCAAGTGTATGGCAATGACTTTTGAAATCCCTGAAGAAGTCGACGATGTCACGCTTGCGTTTAAAACGTTTTTCGGGGGTGTCCTCCCAGTTGTCAAGACCACCGCCGCTTTCCTCTGATACATAGAACCCATAGAACGAGTCGTGGTGTCCATACCGGTCCCATAGCTCCTTTGCCACGGACTTGTGCCAGACGAGGGACTGCTCTGAGAAATCAAACCACGCAAACATGCCTACCCCCATCATTATATTCATTCCATATCTGTCGGCTTCAGACAGGATGGCCTCAATGGGATCGACCGATTCTATATCCATGCGGCCGGAGTACAGTTCTGACGGATAGAACGCCTTGCCATTGTAGTCATTTAACTGAAGAGAGTCGCGGCAGTATACCTCGTTGCGGAATGTTTCCTGTATGACGATGATATCCATCCCGATTTTATGCATGGAACGTACCATCTCGCGCCATTGGCTCTCCGTGAGTCTGCGTATGTCGGGATTCCAGTTTTTTCCCTCGATTTCGCTCCAGTGATATATACCGGCCCACGCTCCGTCGATAAGTCGGGTCGATCGCATCTGTGACTCGATGATCCCGACATCCTTGGTTTGTGTCGTTTTGTTTCCCTTGTCATCGGTCACAACGGCAATAATCCGGTGTTGGCCAGCCAGCGGGCCGGTCGGAAGAATGTGCCGTGCGCAGGCGGAACTATCCGGTGCCAGCGTGTAATTACCTTTGAGCAATAGTTTCTCAGGTTTGACTTTGTCAAAATATATCGATATGTTGTATCGGGTGTCATGCTGTCCGTTGTTGACTATGCCGAGTCTTATGTCAAGGTCGCTCTGAGTGGTGACCGTGGCCGGCGGGATAAGAGTAAGCCCTACCCACGGCCTGTTCTCTGCCGTCATTATCAAAGGCAACAGAAATAGTGCCACGGTACAGATAATAATTCCGTAAAATGAATTTTTCATTTTTTCAGAGAGTTATAGTAATTACGGTAGCCTTCAAATGAGTTCAGGCCCGGTTTGAACGAATTCCAGCTGAAGTTGGTGATCTCATCGGTATATAGGCTTGCTACGGCCAGTTGCTCCTCAAGTTCATGCCAGTCTTTGGCCCGGAAGTTTTCAAAGGGATGTTCTGAGTACCAGAACGATTCAATGTCCACACCGAACCTGATACCCGCTTCGGCACACGCGCGGCTTACATGCTCATAATAGTTGGGCAGGTCGATACGTGCATCGGCAATCCCGCCGCGTCCACAGCAATCCTGCAGGTACATGCAGTCGATGTTTTTTGTAGCTTTGAGCAGGTCGCAGAACCATTTTCCGCACATCTCGGCCGGCATACCGCGCCATAGAGCGGGTGCTATGTATACAGGCTTGTCACACAGCTCCTTGGAGTTGGTGGCGACACGTGTCAGATAGTCGGCCAGATGGTTTCGTTTCGTTTCAGACAACCATCCGTATTGACCGTCGTGAAACTCCTCGGTTATATACCACCCTGCAAATGCCGGGCTTTTTCCAAATTTATTCGCAAGATCGCGTGCCACGATCTTATTGCGTTCTACAAGCACGTCATACATCGAGGTCTGGTCGAGCGAATTGTTGTCGTAGTCGCCGCCGTTGAGGCCGAGTATTATTCTGAACCCGGTACGCTCGGCGGCCTTCATCATACGGTCTATAATCGGATACGAGACCTGTACGTCGGCGCCGTTCCATCTTACCGACGAGTCGGCATACCACGATATGGTATTCTCGATACCATATCCGACGCTGTATTGTACGATCCAGGTGTCGATACCGAGTTCTTTACATTCGATAAAGTATGTTTCCCAGTCGTCATAGGCGGGATTACCATAATATATTTTGTTGAGCTGGATGAAAAGGCTTGTGAACCGTCCCTTTTTGCTATAGTTGTGTTTGTATGATGTGACTTGTCTGAGGGCATCGAGGCACACTTCACCTGTTCCCGACTCGTTGTCCTCGTTGACTATGTCGATACGATAGCCTATTGCTTTGGCCGGGTCAAACTTTGCATCGGACGGGGTGATACCGAACGGAACGAGGTTTTTATACGGAATAAATACCTCGGTCCAGTCTCCGTGGCGAAGCGCCTGCCTGTCGATATACTGAAAGGTCTCACGCGTCTGTTGGGGTGAATCGGGGCCGAACTTGCTGTCATGTAAGAATACGAATCTCAGCACTCCGGGATTGGTGGGTGCCCCTTTCACCCACATGGAGAGCCCCAGCGGGTGGAACGACAGGTCGGAGCGGAAATCTCCCCATACGCGGTTCATGTACACATATTCGGGCTCAGGACTGAGGCTTTTGGCCGAGAAACCGTAGCTTAGGGCCAGAGCACCCTTGCCGTCCATACAGTCCTCGATGATCCGGCCGCTCACCGATGCGGACGGTGAGTTCTCGCCTCTGACAAAGTTGGGAACATAGCTGTCATAATAGTCAAAACTTTCGAGCAGTTTGAAATCTCCAGCCTTGGCGATCATATGATCGATAGTTTCTTTGTCGGCGGTATGGGGAATGGTTACTTTACTGCCTGCAATATCGTCCGGGCCACATGATGTGAGGGTAAGGGAGGCCAAAACAATGCTATATATTTGAAGGAAAATCATATTTTTATTCATAATCTGCATATTAAAGGATACAATTCAGTCAGGTCACTCCGGTGGAAAGTAATTGACAGTCCATTTGACAACACCGGCCTGTGCTTTGTCGGACGATACTACTGTGGCGTAAATATGTGCCGTAGTGTCTTCAACTCTGACTGCAACGTCGCCCCAGTGATTCAGGTTGTTGGCCGGGAGTGGTTCTGACTCGTAAATCATGAAATTACTGTATCCCTCGTCGCCCGGTTTCATAGTCGACCATTGTCTGGTATCGGTAATGTCGAATACTTTCAGGTTAAGTGTCGGCGCGCCGTTGCCTTGCGTGAGCATGGCCAGGAAACGATGTCCTTGCATTTCAAATACTCTGAAACCAAGAAGCTGGAACTCAAAATTAGATGGTTTCATCTCAGTGAGATCGCCGGTGTCACTTTTTATGCAATACATGCGGCTGCCTGTATTTTCGTTATACCGGTAATAGGAAAGATATATGTCTGACTCTGCGTCGGTTGACATACGTTGTATGTTTGACGAGTCCCAGCAGTCTGTGACCTGTGACGAGAAGTCGGTCTTGACGGGAATTACACTCACGGGGACTCCGTCGTTGAATTCCCAGCAGTAATATTCTTTTCCTTTGGCACCGAAGTAGATATTTCCGGCCATTGCATATACGTAGGCCTTTCCCGATGTAAGGTCACCGCACACACTGAAACGATAGCCCAGCATAAGCTGACAGCCGAGAGCCGCCGAATAGTCAAGAATCAGTTCGGGCTGAGAGTTCATGTCTTTGTAAAGATAAAGCATGAATCCGGCTCCATAGACATTCTCTCGAGCGGCCACGATATGCCCGGCATCGTCGGTCTTGACCTGTGACAGGAAAGTGGTCGGAACCTGAATACTGTTAATCAGGGAGCCATCATTCTCGTCATACACCTTGATACGGCTGGCAGCATAGTTTTCCACTCCGTCATATACGACTATCCCTTCCCGGGCCATGGCTATTGAAGTGATCCATACAGGAAACTCGTAGCCGAGGTCGAAACCGTTCCTGAACCATGTCTTCTTGAACAGGCAGAGTGGGGTTATACGCTTGGCTGCTATTGTGTAAGTAGCGGTTCTGCCACCGGGGAGCAGTACCCGCAGGATCTGTGGCTCGGACAGGTCGAATATGCGTCCGGCAAGGGGCTGCTCCATGAAGCAATCGTTCTCAAGGCTGGCTGTAAGGGTTGCCTTGCTCAGGTCGACCGGTGATTCAATCGATGACGGTATACGGAATTCTATGATGTCGCCGTCGTGGTAAGGGCCGTTCTGTGATGGCGTGAATACCTGTCCCTCGCCGTTCAGTCTGAGAGACAGACTTAGCAGACCGTTTCCGGCCGGCTCGTTTTCGTCCAAGTATACCTCGCCACACGATGTCATCATACACATGGCGATAGTTGCCGACACAGCTGTAAAAATACAGTGTGTAGATAATTTTTTTATAAATTTTATCTCCATTCTTCAAATTGTTCAATCAGTTTGTTTGCTTTAATCTCGGTATAAGGTATCGGGAAGCGATAGTATTTGTCCAGATAAATACGTGTGCGTCCGTTGTCACAGTCGATAATCTGGTATGTCACTGACGCCCCTTGCTTTACCGGCTTGACTCCGGTGAGGTGTGTGTTGCCGAGAGTGGTCTTTGCCAGATCCCAGCGGCGCAGGTCCCAGAACCGGTGTCCTTCAAAGGCCAGTTCTACCATACGTTCATGTCGCAGTCTGTTCATGAAGTCCTCCTTGCCGACGGCTGTGACGGGCGGCAGATTTACGCGGGCTCTGACTCGGTTAAGGGCTTTCAGAGCCTCGGAAATGTCATTGAGCTCGGCCCGGGCCTCGGCATATATAAGAAGCACCTCGGCAAATCTCATGTAGTAGTATGTGAAATCATTGGTGTCGAATGTCGTCATCTCGGGATCGAGAAACTTACGCAGGTAATAACGCGAGTTCGGGATAAGAAATGCCCTGAAAAAGTTGAATCGGCAGCTTG
>CAJUBL010000010.1 GCA_910584665.1 uncultured Muribaculaceae bacterium
GGACCCCAACATTAAAAGTGTTGTGCTCTACCAGCTGAGCTAGCGAATCTCCCTTGTCTTCCGGTACTTTACTGGATTTAACCAACAATCGTCCCAAAAGCACTGCAAAGATACACACTTTATTTTATTCGTGCAAACTTTTTATGCTGTTTTATACCAACACAATCATCAATCATCTCACTGCTAGCAAATTAACATTGCAATCAATTTATATTTACACCTCTGACAATTATGTTCTACCGCAAACAAACCGGAACTTGTGCTCAAGACCGAATGTACTATTTCAAGGTTTTCAGATACTCGCCGGGCGAGATTCCTTCAATTTCTTTAAAATGGCGGAAAAAGGAGGCTCTGGAACTGAACCCGGCCTTCTCGGCCATGGCCGTCAATGTATATCGTGTTGCTCCGCCATGCGAGGCAATGCGCTTGAATTCGTTCACACGATAGCGGTTCAGATAATCGTAGAATTTGAGATTGAGATGCTGACTGAACATCTGGCTCAGCCGATGACTGGATATGCCCGTACGGGCTGAGAGAACAGAGATCTTAAGTTCAGGATCGACATAGAGCTTCTCCCGCTCCATGACTGTCCTGACTATCTTAAGGATACGGGTCCACTCTTCGTCACTGACGCGGTTCTGACTGTATTTGGGGCTGTCGCCACGAGATGTCCTGGACGCGTCAATATGATGGGCGTCATACTTAGCTTTGAAGTGTCTGAGCAGAAGGTATATGATATAAGCGACGAGGATAAGTGCGACCACACCGAGACCGATGATGACGCGCAGTGCGAAACTCATAGGCATAGAGACATAAACTGCCGTAAGTAATGTCGGATTGCCTTCGGGCCTTACCAGAAGCGTAAAGCCGGTGACATTAAAGCTGTTGTTAATACCTACGCGCATATTGTAGGACATTGGAGCCCACGACTTTCCGTCAAGACTATACTCGTATGTAATAGCGTCTGGCGAGGTAAATGTGAAAGGTGAGAAATCTATAGTGACTCTTGACGAGAACTGATGCAAACGGATTTCGAAAGCAGCTGAATCAGAACGGATGATAACACCATATTCAGGCCCGTCATCTCCGGTGATCACAGCTGTGGGCACAAGTCTGCAGTCAATAGATTTATTGTGAGGATCACGCGATGAGTCAAGCACGACCAGGCCGTTGGAATTACCGAAAAGCATACGTCCGTCATCACCTACTGCCGGTGTGCATTGTATGAACTGCGGTGACGGAAGTCCGTCGGCTACACCAAATTTAATAATCTCATCTGCACTGTTCCAGCGGAATATCCCTCTGTTGGTGGTAATCCAGATAAAACCGTTTCGGTCACATGCAATAGCTTTGGCATCGGCCCCGTGAAGCGCCGGGAATGAGAGCTGACGCACTGTTGAGAGATCTAGTGCCGCTATAGTCACAGGGCCACGTTCGGGCAGGAAATACAGATTATTGCCCCGGTCCTCATAGACAGTACGTATCTTGTCTCTGTTTATAAATCCGGCCGGAAACATGTCGTCCCGCAATCCGCGGGTGGTCGGATCGTACAGACACATGCCGCTCTCGGTACATATCCATCCCCGACCGCTGGAATCAAAAAAGATCTCATAGACATTTCCGACCGGCAACGGACTGTTGTCAGACGTAAAATGATCAATCATCCTGTCTCCGTCATAAAGGTAGAGACCGTTTGAAGTTCCGATCCAAAGCCGGTCAGCATGATCTACGGCGATGGCAAATATGTGACCACGCCCGAACGGTATAATTCCCCCGTCACCGGAAAACGGGAGCACCCGTCTGACAGCGAGATCATAGATACTCATTCCGCCGCCATATGTACCGATATATAACCTGCCCCGATACTCACGCACAGCGATGACCATGTTGCTGCGCAGACGTGGGGTACTGATGGTTGAGGAATTTCCGCCGGAAGTCAGAATAAGGAGTCCGTCCCGGGTGCCGAGCGCCAGATAGTCATCACTATGATTAATGGTGCGTATGGCGATGCCCCGGGAATCGAAATACCGAGGATCATTGTAAACCTCAAACAGGCCGGAATTATTGACAGAGTAGTCGGCGCCATGCTGATAATACCCTATCCACAGAATTCCATCCTTACCGGCAAGAAGCGAATAGACCTGATTGCTTGCAGGTGAACCGATTCGGTTCATGACATGGCATATACGTTCTCTTACTCCGAAAGTCTCAGTATCGACAAGACATACGCCATTGCCGTCGGTACCGACATATAAATCACCATCGGCCGACAGGGAGAGACTGGTTACAACAGGCGATCCGACATCAACCGGACATGGCATCGCCCCACCCTCCACATCGATCATCCATAGTCCCGAGGACATCATGGCT
This sequence comes from uncultured Muribaculaceae bacterium, assembly GCA_910584665.1. GTDB lineage: Bacteria > Bacteroidota > Bacteroidia > Bacteroidales > Muribaculaceae > JAAVFS01. The sequence goes on from CAJUBL010000010.1 coordinate 2,371, forward strand.
ACCCACAGGCGGCCGTCATGGGCCTCCATGCCTACAGGTCTGTCTGTCCATGAAGGCTGATGATATATCTCTGAATACCTGCGCGTGATCCGATCGAGACGAAAGAGGGTCGTAAGAGTATAGATATAGATGTTTCCATGCTCATCGGCAGTCATCGCCATAACATGTGAATCGGGAGAATATATGTTTTCCACCGGAAGTGACGGAAAGTCGACCATCTTACCATCGGCATCATAGGCCCGAAGGCCATGGATACTGCCTGCGAGCAGCGTATCGGGAGACCACTTGACAAGAGCCGTGATCTCAGGAATATCGTCAACGGATTTGATCGTAACACGGTGCGTGTCTACAAACGACAGACCATGGCGCGTTCCGACAGCGAGCATACCTCCCGGCATCGACTCGAACGACGTGATAAAGAGCGGCTCCGGTTCAGGAGTCATGGATAGCAGACGTGTGTGAATGCCGTCACACCGCAGTATCCCCCGGTCCGAGGCCATCCATACATAACCCGTAGAATCTCTATAAATACGGTTTATAGTCAGATCACCGTAATCGCCCATATCGCTGATGTTGCGGTAGAAACGTTCGGCCGCACCGACACCGACTGTCGTCATCACAGCCGCAGCACACATCAGCAATATCGGTTTAATATTCATGGATCGTCATCTGAAATAACTCACACAAACAGTCCGTACTCATTTGAAACGGTCGGCGAAGTCATATATGTACTGGAATATACGACGGTCGTGATCGGTCAGAGTTTTACCGCGACGTGCCATCATACGGGTGGCAATGTCATAAAACTTGGTGAGAGATACGTCTGTGAACCCGGAGGCACCACCCTCACTGAAAGAAGCAATGAAATTACGCGGAAATCCTGAGCCGTGTATATTGACTCCGACTCCGACGACTGTGGCGGTATTGAACATTGTGTTGATACCGGCCTTTGAATGGTCGCCCATAATGAGTCCGCAGAACTGCAGACCGGTTCTGAGAAAACGGTGGGCCGGATAATTCCAGAGCTTGATCTCGGTATAATCGTTCTTCAGATTTGAGGCCACGCAACCGGCTCCGAGGTTACACCACTCACCGATCACAGCATTACCGAGAAAACCGTCATGGGCTTTATTGCTATAACCAATCATAACGACATTGTTGAGTTCGCCACCCACTTTGCACCATGGACCGATGGTAGTAGCCGGATATATTTTCGTTCCCATGTTGACAGTTGCATGCTCACACAGGGCTATAGGCCCACGGAGACAACAGCCTTCCATAACCTCGGCATCCCGGCCTATATATATAGGACCATGGGCAGTATTCAGAATAGCTCCCTCTACCCTGGCTCCCGGTTCTATAAAAAGAAGCGAACGGTTTCCGATGAGAGTGTTGCTATCGGGAAGAGGCATCGACTCCCGCCCGACAGTGACAAGACGGAAATCGGCCTCAATAGCCTCACCGTTCTTCATGAATATATCATACAGATGCCCGATGCGCTCGATACACCTGGGCTCCTCACCTCGCTTCAGGGCATCGGCCAGATCAGGAGTGGGTATAATATCGCTGTCAATGATATAAGCGGGAGGTTCGGTCGTAGCCGGGAACTTCTCGGCCAGATACGGCGCTGTTTCCCAGGAGTAATTACCGGGAAGCATCAGCTGCCACTTCTCACGGAGAGTGAGTATACCGAGACGAAGCTCGCTAAGCGGACGCGTGAACGAAAGAGGGAGAAGATTCTCCCGCGCACCCTCCGGGTCTCGGAGAATAACATTAGGCAGGATTTCTTTTATGTCCATATAATAAGATATTGGTCGGTACAAAAAACGTCTAAACGGACAGCAGATCACAGATCTGCAATCACATATTCTTTACTGTAGAAGCAAAGTGATACATTTTGATAGCGGCCTCGGCTGCCTCAGTTCCTTTATTTCCCAGCCTGCCTCCGGCACGGTCAAGTGCATCCTGCTCATTATCAACAGTCAGCACACCAAATATCACCGGAATATCACAATCAGCATTGAGCGAAGTAATACCCTGAGTGACACTCTGACACACATAGTCAAAATGGGGAGTACCACCGCGTATCACGCATCCGAACACAATCACGGTATCAAACAGCGATGATTCTATAAGCTGGGATGCGGCAAACGTCAGTTCCACTGCCCCCGGCACCGTAAACACCTGCACATCATCATCGGAAAACCCCTGACTTCTGAACAGATCGAGGGCGCCGCGTGTCAACGCACCGGTTATATGACCGTTCCATTCGGCCTGTACTATCGCTACTCTCATTCCCCCGACATGTGGCAAGGCGGTCGAAGGTGCGCCTGTTGATAATACGGTTGACATTTTTTCTCAGATTTATTTCGGGTACAAAGTTACACAGAGTTTTTGACATTATTGGTCCGAATATTTGTCTGATTGATTTTTTTTTGTACCTTTGCGGCGCAATTCAAGCGATTTATTAACACTTTAAATTTCAAGAACAAAAAAATGATTATCGTACAAGTAAAAGAAGGCGAGAACATCGAGAAAGCCCTCAAGAAATTCAAACGTAAATTCGAGAAGACCGGCATCGTCAAAGAATTGCGCGGCCGCCAGGCTTTTGAAAAGCCTTCGGTAGCCAACCGCAAGAAGATGATGAAGGCTGTTTACGTTCAGAAGCTACGTAACGTCGAGGAGTGATCCACACCTGCGGACATCAATAGCTGAACGCTGACAACTTCGAGAAAGCACTACCCTGCATCCGACGGACGTAGGCAGTGATTATGAAACGTTTACTCGAGAGGAGGTGATTTTTACCTGAATTTATTTGCACATATCATAATAAAGTCCTAACTTGCGTAGTGTAATATACATGTTTCCGCTATGCTTATAGAGGCTTTTATGACATATATACGGTGTGAGCTGAACTATTCGGCTCACACCGTTTTGTCTTATCGCACCGACCTGAAGCAATGGCGGGACTGGGCCACCGGAGGGAAACCGGAACTGTTCGACCCCACAGACATGACCACAGCCGACCTCAGACAATGGATCCTGCACCTTGGCCAGGAAGGCGACACCCCACGTACCCTAAGGCGAAAAGCCACGACACTGAGGTCATTCTACCGCTATCTGATGAAAAACGGCAAGACTGATCATAATCCTGCGGCCGACATCATACTGGCCAAACCCGACAAGCCGCTGCCCGTTTTCATAAGACCTATGGAGACAAAGGAACTTTTTGACGGGCAGTTTGATCGAGGAAATTTTATCGATACACGTGACCGTCTGATTGCGCTGATGCTTTACACCACCGGCATGAGACGCGCCGAACTCATCGGACTGAAAGATATCAACGTAGACTGCCGGCGTGGTGAACTAAAAGTATTAGGTAAGCGTAGTAAAGAGAGAATTATCCCATTCGGGACCGAACTTAACGAAATGATAACGCTATACCGCAATCTGCGGGATCAGGAGACCATCGGAGAACCGGAGTACTTCTTTGTGAGACCCGGCGGACTGCCGTTATATCCCATGCTGGTGGAGCGGGTGGTACAAAATGTGCTCACAGGGCATACATACGTCGCCAGACGGAGTCCTCACGTACTGAGACACAGCTGTGCCACAGACCTCCTCAACAACGGTGCCGATATTACGGCCGTACAACAGCTTCTGGGGCACGCATCGTTAACCACTACACAGATATACACCCACTTGACTTATCGAGAGCTCAAACAGAATTATCAACTCGCACATCCACGTGCACAAAAAAAATGATTTACCATGGAGATCAAGATTCAGGACATCCACTTTGACGCATCACAGAAACTCGAGGAGTTCATCAACCGTAAAGCCGAGCGGCTGGCACGCCGCTTTGCCACAATAAGCATAATAGATGTAACCCTGAAAGTAGTAAAGCCGGAAACAGCCATGAACAAGGAAGTAATAATCAGAGCGACCGTACCTCAACAGGACGACGTCGTAGCAGACAAGACTGCGGACACATTCGAAGAAGCTGTGGACATGTGCCTGGAAGCTATCGAACGCCAGCTTGAGAAAATAAAAGGACGGAAGTAACTTCCAGACCTGCCTGACGAAACATTGGTTTAACCGCAGATCTTCTGTTATGATCAGCAGAGATCTGCGGTTATTACTGTTAACAGCAAGCAGGGCATATGACATGTTCAGTGAGCCTCAAGCCAGTTTGAAGCCACACCGAGGCCTACCTCGAGACGTACCCGTCCCGAGTAGGCCGACTCCATGAGCGTGGTGACCAGTTCCCTGACACGGTCAAGTTCGTCTGGCTTGACGTTGAACACCAGTTCGTCATGCACCTGGATTATCATACGGGACCTTAGTCCCTCACGCTCGAAAGCATTATAGATGTTGACCATTGCGATCTTAATGATATCGGCGGCAGAACCCTGCAGAGGAGCATTGACGGCATTGCGCTCGGCATAGCTGCGCACAACAGCATTACGTGATCTGATATCAGGAAGCATTCGCTTGCGCCCCATGACAGTAGTGACATAGCCTTGCTCCCGGGCTTTCCCGACAGAACTGTCGATATACTCCCTTATGTGCGGATATGATCTGAAATAACCGTCAATAAGTTCCTTGGACTCGGATCTGGATATCCCCAGACGTTCACTCAGACCGAAAGCCGAGATTCCATATATGATACCGAAATTGGCAGTCTTGGCATTGCGTCTCTCGGCATCCGAAACCTCGTCAATAGCCTTATGATATATCCTGGCAGCTGTTGCCCGATGAATATCCGCTCCCGATTCAAAAGCCTCGATCATGTCGGGATCACCGCTTAGCTCGGCCATAAGCCGCAACTCTATCTGAGAATAGTCAGCCGACAGCATAAGATCACCTTCATCAGGAATGAAGGCCCGGCGTATCTCACGTCCGTCATCCGTGCGAACAGGGATATTCTGCAGATTCGGATTGGTCGAAGACAGACGTCCGGTTGCAGTAACCGTCTGGTTATAAGTGGTATGTATCTTTCCGGTAGATTTATTTATGAGTTCAGGAAGAGCATTGATGTAGGTAGTGAGAAGTTTACGCATTCCACGTATCTGCAGTATAAGTCCGACAATCGGATGGGCCGGACGGTACTTCTCAAGAATTTCCTCGGTAGTAGAATAGAAACCTCGCTTGGTACGTTTGGCATTGGTGTCGATCTTCAGTCTGTCAAAAAGGACTTCTCCGACCTGCATGGGAGAACCGATGTTGAATGTACCGCCGGCCATCTCGTAGACCTGATGTTCGAGACCGGTCACACGCTCGGTAAGAACACGCGACATTTCACAAAGCTCGGAGGTATCGATGCGAACACCGGTCCATTCCATCTCGGCGAGAACCCTGACCATCGGGAGCTCGATTTCGTCGTACAACCTGTCGAGCCCCTGCTCTACAAGCGTACCGTGCAATATAGTATCAAGCCGCAGAGGAAGCACAGTCTGCTCGGCAGCGGCATCGGGCGATAAAACCGTAACATCTCTGGACCGCGTACGTGTCTCTGTGCTGTAATCGTACGTAGTGTATCCCAGATACTGCATCGACAGGTCGCTCAGACGGTGGCGCATCTCCGGCTCTATAAGATAATGTGCCACAGCTGTGTCATGATACGGAGATGTGACAGTTATGCCAAGACGTCTCAGCAACAGATAGTCACGCTTGATGTCATGACTGACGACCGTAATAGCCGGATTGGTAAACAATGGCTCTATAGCAGCTGCAATTACGCTATGTTCTGTCTCATCCTCAGATAACGGAATATAGTATACATCGATATCTTCTGCATCTGTCCCTGGAACCAACGCCAGCGTCACGCCGACAATACGGGCACTCATCGGCTCGGACCCGTCGGCGTTGACATACAGTCCCACGCGTGAACCGACGTACTGCCTGACAATCCCGGACACTGATGCCGGATCACCGACCACTGTCGCGGCGACACACTTAACCGGGACAGAGGCAACCGGCTGCGGAACCGTATCCACAGGCAGATCAAACAGTGAGCCCATCAAAGTCTCCCGTGCCGTTTTTACAGGCATAGCAACATCTTCTGACGGCCCGGCATCACCTCCAAGACGGGAAATAAAGGTCTTGAACTCCAGTTCCCGATAGATGGCTTTCAACGACTCCACATCCACCGGACGACGACGCAACGACTCAATATCTATATCTACCGGCACATCGGTCTTTATTGTAGCGAGAAACTTTGAGAAACGTATCTGCTCCGCGTTCTCAATCACACGACGCTGCAGAGAACCCTTTAGCGAGGCGGTATTGTCCAGAAGTTTCTCGACCGACCCCCACTCGGCAATAAGCCTTGCGGCAGTCTTCTCTCCCACACCGGGACATCCCGGAATATTGTCGCTGGCATCCCCCTCCAGAGCCAGCAGATCAATCACCTGCGACGGCGACGAGATTCCATAACGATCACACACCTCACGCGGACCGCGTATCTCAAAACCCTGTCCCTTCAGAGCCGGACGATACATGAGGATATGATCTGTGACGAGCTGTCCGTAATCCTTATCGGGGGTCATCATGTAGGTGGTGAATCCCTCGAGTTCAGCTCGCCTTGCGAGCGTACCTATCACATCGTCAGCCTCATAACCCGGCACCTCGATAACCGGAATGTTATGGGCACCTATTATACGCTTTATGTAAGGGACAGACAGGGTGATATCCTCGGGCTGGGCATCACGCTGGGCCTTGTAGGCCGGATAGACTTCATGTCTGAACGTCACACCGTGAGGCGGATCAAAACATACAGCGATATGACTGAGACCGGCCTTGCGCAATATCTCGTCAAGTGTATTACAGAAGCCGAATATCGCCGAAGTGTTGAGTCCCTTTGACGTCACGCGGGGAGCACGTATCAAAGCATAGTAGGCCCGGTATATCAGAGCATACGCATCAAGAAGGAACAGTTTCTTGTCATCCATGTTGTCGGTATTGTTTATTGACAACAAAAATAGTCAAAAAAATTGGATTTATATCCCCCGGCCGCTATATTGTGCGGGCTATACGGGGAGGACATCCCTCGGCCGGCATTTCAAGTGTCTGCACCAGTTCGGAAAGGGCATCATCAGCACGGTCACTGTAGAAACCGGCAAGACTGCCGTCCGGCAACGTCTCACGTATAACCTCAACACTGATAAACTCCTTGAGAGAACGCCTCACAAGAGGCCAGCTGACTGCTTTTCCATGATCATCGGAAGTCTTGAACGAAACCTCGAGCATAAGCAGATCCACGGGATTGTCATAGAAGTTAAGAGGCTCGATACTGAAATCGTCGACCCACCGGGCAAGTCTCATGAGGGCACGCGAGAAAGCGAATACCATAGCCTGGTTAAGAGCCGGATTATGATCGGCATTCAACGGATAACGGTCGATATCATGGATAAACACATGTAGTGCGGTGAGAGCCTGGATGCGGGCCCGTATCACATCGGGAGCAACGGTTACTGTGGTTTTCATAGTGATCTGTTCAAAGTATATATTTTGATTTCCTGATATCACGGCGGCTTATTGACAGATAGACATAATAGATCTTTACAGCCCACTGACCGGATATGTAGAACGACGGTGCCTCCCGGGTCTCCAGTACCTCGACCAGGGCACCGGACAATGTAACTGACGTATCACGCGACATTATATCCGAAACCATTCCGGCAAGATCGTTCCACATCTTCCGCCTGCGCCCCGTAAGTTTGTGTGGCAGACAGTCACGCATTGCGAGGCTCACATACCTGTAAGCAGTCTCATACTCCACATAGAACCGGGGAGCCGGTTTCTCAAGGACCCGGGCGACAACATTTCTGAGTGTGGGTGGCTGAGAGCCGTCCCATGCCAGCACCTCGTGACGCAGGGCTGACATGAAATCGACATCTCGTTGTGAAATTGTGTGTTTCATAGTGTGTATAGAATTAAATGCAATGAATTTATTGTTGTTTTTACAATGCAAAATTACAACAGCAACACCACCGCTATCATGCACACCAATGTTAACAAATACAAATAGAGAGGCGTATCATTTACACCTCTCTATCAAAAACATTTACATACCCTTTTACCGGGCACGTATTTCATCAACAAACAGAAAACCGAGACAACCGGTCAGCGGATGCCACTGCGGGAGCACCCACTGGGGCCTGATGACAACACGGAGCTTTGATACCTCGGTCGGTGTAAATCCGACACTATGACCTACAACCTCAAATTCCATCCCGGGATCCATCTCAGGATACTCCTCCGATGCAAGCAGTCTGAACTCAGAGCTGCCCGGAGCCATGCCGTACACCTCGACCCCACGGCAATCGACAAGACCGTCACACGAGAATACATCGACATTGAACGACACCTCCCTGAGGACCATAGGACTTGCCAGTTCGATCGTGGCGTCGCAGTTCTTACCGGAGAAACCTATCCAGCGGCCTGTGCGATAGTTACACGTACCGGTGAGACCATCCACAAGAGACTGTGCGCCACCGAAAGCATAACCTGCATCAGGCTCAACCGCCAGCGTGCACTTTGAGAATGTGACCGGACCTACCGACAGGGTATCACATACAGGACGTCCCTGCAGTCCGTCCCTGAAAGTTGTTGTCTTGAAGACACAGTCTTCCCTGAGAGCCAACGGTTCTGTGTACAGAGGCGACGAGACTGTCGGATCAGTACCGTCCAACGTATACCGTATATCGTAACCCGGAAGCGCCGAACAGGTCACATTCAGAGCCTTCTGCCCGCTGTCAACCGTATACCGCACATCGACATCGGCGATATGCCTGGCATAGTTATAGCCCAGCCTGTCATAGACAGCCATCAGGGCAGGAAGACGATTCTTGAAATCCCCGAAATCCTTCTCTCCGCTACACCACTGCACCTCGCTCAGTGCGGCAAGACGCGGCAGTTCCATGTACTGCACGTGTGGAAACGTGGAGATATACTCGGTCCAGAGATTGGCCTGACAACCCAGTACGAGAGCCTTCTGTCCGGGAGTCATGGTATCCGGACAAGGCTCGAGCGAATAGACACGCTCGACCGTAGTGAGTCCGCCTATGGCATAAGGTTCGTTGGCAGTATCCTTAGTCTGGTAAAAGTCAAAGTAACAATGACTCGTAGGCGCGAGTATTACATTGTGTCCGCGCCTGGTACCGTTGGCAGCCCCCTCTACACCCCGCCACGACATGATGATGGCGTCCTGAGGAATATCACATTCCAGTATCTCGTCCCACCCTATGGCACTCTTACCATGCCTGCGCACAACGTCACAGGCAAATGCCGTAACATAACCCTGAAGCTGAGCCTCGGGGCTTACACCGTTCTTCTCGGCAAGGCCAAGCTCCCTGATACGCGCCTGACAGCGGGGACACTCTGCCCAGACCACTTTAGGGCACTCATCACCGCCTATGTGGATATAAGGCGCCGGGAATATATCCATAACCTCATTCAGCACATCGGCGATAAACTGCATGGTGCCATCCTTTCCCGGACAAAGCACACCGTCGTTGACTCCCCACTGGCGCCAGACCTCATACGGGCCACCTGTACAGCCCAGTTCCGGATAGGATGCCATAGCGGCCATCATGTGGCCGGGAAGGTCAATCTCAGGGATCACCTGAACATGACGCTCAGCCGCATATCTCACTATGTCACGGGCTTCCTCCTGCGTATAGAATCCGCTCACCGGAATATCATCATACCCTGGTCCCGTGCGGCCTATGATGGAATTGGGTCGGTAAGAACCTATCTCCGTAAGACGCGGATATTTCTTTATCTCGATACGCCATCCCTGGTCATCGGTAAGATGCCAGTGAAGTGTATTGATATTATGAAGTGCGATCATGTCAATGAAACTCTTTACCTCGTCAAGCGTAAAGAAATGACGCGACACATCAAAGTGGGTGCCCCTATAGGCAAAACGAGGGCGGTCGATGATCTGTACCGACGGAAGCTCGATCTCACCGTCAGCGTCAAGGACAGACGGAATTGACTTGCGCAGAGTCTGGATACCGTAAAATACTCCGGCGGCCGAGGCACCGTTGACGGTAACCTCGTCTGGTCCGACACTGATCATATATGCCTCGGGACTGATATCGACAAGGTCAGCACGCAGGATTATCTTTCCGCTTGATCGCCCCGACAGACCCTCAGGCAGATATTCCCTGAGGAAACGGGCTTCACGTGACAGCGAGTCGGGAGCATCGATCTTTATATCCGACCCGATGATAAACGGACTTTCACCTGTATTGGGAATGACGCTCTGTGGTATAGGTATGGTCCTATACCCGGCGACAGTACGCGCCGGCACAATTGCCGGATTGACAGCCATAGCGGCAAGAAGTATGATTGCTGTAAGTCTCATTATGATATATGATAGATTTTTCAGGTACGCCAATAGTATTTGAGTTTAGAGAACATGGCCGCAAGAGCTATGGACAGCACCGTAAATATGATACCCCGCGACAGCCCCGTGACCCAGGACTGCGCCCAGAAACCGTATAGCCCGTCACCTATACCCAGTATGTTAAGTATAGGATTTATACACATCGTCGGAGCGACATATGCTATCATGGGATTCTTTCCCGCCAGCGTGAAAGGAGCGGACAGCCGGCGCCATCGGTATACGTCACACACAATAACAAGCATAGCCAGACAATAAAAGGCAAGGCCGGAGGTGGTGAAATAATAGCTGAAAGTAGGATCATCCTTGCGTATACCTCCCTGGAAAGCCTCAAAGAACAGACCGAGCATCAGTGCCACAGCTCCGGCCTTGACCAGATGGCCGAGAACGCATCGGTCGGAAGGCATACGATTGGCAAAATATACCGTAAGAGCTGACAGTGCGGCACTTATAAAAAGATTCCAGGTCATGTGGCGGCCATAGAGCAATGAGACATTCACTACGATCAGAGTCAGAGACAGAATCGCAACCATAGCAGTGGATACAGCACGTTTCGACTCCGAATCCTGATTGCCGGCCCCGCCCTTCATGATCCATCCACGCAGATATTCACCTGCGATTGTACCGGGAATTACGACAAACAGATACTTAAGAAACTCGAACTGATAGAGCCATGGAAAAGGACTCCAGCCGTAAACAGCCTGTTGCCACGATCCCCCGGTATCCTTTCCCAGCAGAATAGCCATGAGAAACGGAAGGACGGCGAGCCGTGCCACAGGCTTGCCGATAGTCACGACATAGATCACCGTGCCGAATGCCGCCATATTGGCCAGCAGCAGGATAATGATATTGCTTTTGTAAAGTATACTATCAACATGCCTGTCTATGATAGCGAACCATCCCGGATCGGTCGACAGGAAATCCTGCGGGAGCGACACATGACTTTCAATCCACCCCATCATGGCGCAAGCCAGTACAAAGCCCAGAACCGGAATACCCGTATTAAAGGCTCGGCTATGGTTGCCCGGGAAACGACCGAACAGCAGAAACAGCACCAGAAACGCTACGATAGTAACAGTCCAGATACCAGGTCCGGCCTCACGACCCATCGCTCCGGCCACTACCCATGGATAACAGTTCTGTATAAAAATCGCGAAAAAAGCAAGCTTTAGCCCGCGCCATACCGACTCCAGGCCTAAGGTAACAGGTCGTACGCCACGCCCCATGCGCGATCCGACCGAGAAAGGCATAGCCGCTCCCATTGCAAAAAGAAAGAACGGGAATACAAGATCGACCCAGGTTATACCGTATATAGAGGGGTCAAACCCCGTGGGTGGGACCTGACAATGGGAATTCCACAACGGCAGCACAGTGGTGATAATTGTGCCGCAAAGCACCATCATGGCGATCGTAAGTCCCCGCATGGCATCAAGAGAGTCAGCTCGGAATGGTTTCATCTGATAGACAATGGTTGGTTTATGAATTGGTTTGAAGATAGCAGATATCTGTTTTCAGCTATTCAGTTCGGCTGCTGCCCGACTGAATGGCTTCTTTAAGGGCCTCGAACCAGCCCGTCCGTATTATATGGTATAACTCGAAGACCATCACACCGTCGCTCTCCCGCACGTTCATCTCGACAGCACGTTTGAACTCATTGATATCATTGTCATAGTCTACCACATACATACCGCCCTGAAAAGGCCTGTCGCCAAGCAGCATCCTGCTGTAACGGCATGCTCCTTCGACACACAGATGGTCGCCCGACTGCCACTCCGAGTCGGTCTCGTTCTTTACAAGTCCGCTGGAACGATAGTAATCCTCCAGCGATATGTTCTTGTAATAGTTGCCATTGGTATACAGATCAAGAAGCGGTGCGATAGCATAGTTGCGATACTCGGATGTGGCCCAGTCAAAATGCTGTGACGGGTCATACTCCGGCCCGGCCCAGTTGACACCTACCTCATAGTAACTCGGATACCATGCACCGGTATAGGCACCGAACCTGATATTCGGATCAATTGCCTTAAGCTTGTCCCGGGTATCGCTGAAGAAATTGTAGATCACCGAGGCACGCCATTCAAGCCACTTTCTGAAATACGGACCTTCGACCCGCGCATAACTGCCGTTATCCTGCGCCACCCACTCGTAGATATCCTCGGGAAAACGTTCAAGTCTTATTCCGGCATACTCTTCAAAGAGACGCCGGCTTTCAGTCGAAAAATCACTGGTGATATTGTCATAGCGGCAACGGTCGACAAGAATACCGTCAACCGGATACCTGGCGGCACACTCCAGCAGAATACTCTGCTCGTATTCCTGCACCTGCCTCAGGGCCGGGTTACAGAATGCCGTACCGGGCCCCTCGTTCTCCGGCGCCGGTACGATACCCTTACCTGGAACATAGTTCTGAGATCTCCATTCAAGCGTATCACCCCTAAGAATACCGCCGCCACGCACAAAATGAGGATAGCTCTCACAAAAGATATTAAAGGCGGCATAAGCCACAAGCCCATGGCTCTTTGCTGACCTGAGCACCACATCAAGATAGTCATACGACGGGTCTATACGGACACCTTTCCAGTCAAGCAGACGTGGAGCGATCTCGCTTTTGTAACCCACCGAACTGCCGGTATTGCGCACATCTATTATTACCGTCCGGAAGCCGCAGTCGACAATCCTGTCCATGTAATAGTCCACAGTGTCAGGATTTGTGAAACGTGTCCACATGCCCGACAGATCGAGCCACATGATATTGTTCTTATCACCGCCCTTATGCCTGCTGACTGCGGCATCGCCATGCCCCGGCGATAAGGCGGAGACAATGACTATTGCCGTCAGCATGGTTAACGTGATGAACATTCTCTTCATGGTTCAGAATATTGACGGTAAGAGATTATTTTCCTATAGCCGCCGGCTCAGCCTCATAGACTCGGCCCGAACGGTCGGTGGCCCTGACCGTAATCTTAGCCTGCGGATTTACAGGCCTTGCACGGAACATATGCGGGTTGGGTGATGCCGATGTCCAGGAGTATTTCAGCTTCGAGCGGTCGGCTATCAGCGATACCGTAAGCGGATCGCGGGCAGTAAACCGGGTCATCTCACCCATCACCTTGCCATCCTCTAGCCACTCTATGCGCCACTGCGAGTCGGCATTCCACACGTTGGCGACAATATCCTCAGGGGCCTCGGGAGCGGCACCGGGAAGATAGACACGCATCTGGTGGGAGGGATCGAATCCCGTCGATTTGAAGTACCAGTCAAACTTATCTCCATCAACTGTATAGACACCATATCCACGTGGGGTGCCGTCCTCACACACCTCGGTCTGCCACCACAGTCCGCAACCTGCCGCCGTGTTATGTTCGTACAGCGAATCATGATGTTCGACATTGCGGTTCCAATGCTGGTGACCGGTGATCATGTGTACTCTATACGGTTTCAGAAGCCCGATAAGATGATTGGCATTGACAGTTTCCTGTGACACAGACTTGCCGTCATAACGGAACGGCTGGTCACCGGCTTCGTTCTTGAGAGGAATATGCATGAACATCACCACACTCGAACCAGCCGGCACATTGGCAAGATCCTGCTCGAGCCAGCGGAACGTACGCTCGTCGATATAGCCCATGTAGAAATAGTCACGACCTATATAAAAACAGTTGTCTATAGCGACATAATGAACCTTTCCGCGATTGAACGAATAGTTGCTCGGACCGAAATGCTGTTCGAAACGCTTCCGGGAGGTTTCATGAGAGCGTCCGTAATACTGCTCGTCATGATTACCCATGACATGATAAACGGGAAATCCCAGACCGGCACGATGACGCAGGCTCGATGGATAAAGCTCGGGGTGATCACCCACAATGTCCCCGCAGTCAAGTCCGAAAACATCGATTTTCCCCATACCACTGAAATGGTCCCGGGCATCGGCTACCTGACGGTCATATTCGCATAATTCCTCTTCAGCCACCACCTGTATATCGGCCTGCACCATGAAAGAATGCCGGCGGTCGTCGCGTTTGTTTCTGACAAGATTGAAATCATAGACAGTACGCTCATACCCGACGGCGATATAGAACAACGGGTGGTTCAGCGAGTCGACCGGCGGCAGATATCCGGCAGGAGTCGAGACACTTACATAATCGGCATCCGGATCAAGTTCAAGAGTAAACATACCGTTCCTGTCGGTAACGGTACAGTTATAACCGTCGCTCACGGTAACACCGGCGAGGTGTTTTTTCCCACACTTCACCGATCCGGTAACAGGAGCGGCGTCAGCTGATATGGCCGCCGCGAGCAACAGCAGAGTAAACAGTCTCATTTATAATGTAATAATTAATAACAGGAGCAAGGCGCGGATGTCTTGCTCCTATTTGTTATTCTATATTTTCATTTCTCCTCATATGGACGGTCAACCCCATTGTAATCATAATAATGATCAATGCCGGCCTTGACATCATTCCAGTACTCCGGAGAATTCTGGAGATGGATTATGTCAAACAGGAAATAACCGTCACAGGCATTGATACAGGCGTCGACCGTATTTTTTGCCGCCTCGTGATAGAAGTCGGCAGTCTCCGTCTTGTCGGCAATGACATAATCGCCGTTAGCCGTAGGCCAGCTGCCGAAATCAGGGCCGCCGATCACCAGCGGACATGCACCCATGGTGCGCATCATTCCATTTGACGCGAAACCCTCCACTGTCCAGTCGGCCGAACCGTATACTTTGTCGGGGGCGGCATAGCAGCCGAGAATCAGAATATCGACATGGTCGGCATATCCGGTATTCTTATAGCTGTTGTTGGCCCATACCTGATAGCCGGAGGTCTGTACAGGATCAAAATTGGGAGAAGCCCAGTTCACACCGTTCTGATAATATGATCCGTACCATGCGCCGACATAACAGCCGAACTGTATGCCTGAATTCTTAGCATGAGCCTCAGCCGATGCCTTCTCGACGATATCATGCATAGTCTGGGCACGGAACTGCCACCATTCCTTGTAATATTTCGGAAAGCTTTCAGTAGGTACTGCCTTGGCTTTCAGCGGCATGACATCATCGGGCCAGTTGACTACAGTCTCGCCTATGAACTCCTCGAACTTCTGCCTGGTGAGATCAGAAAAATCACTTCGATGGTCAAGGAAACGGCCACGGTCAAGAATTATACCGTCAAGCTGAGGATAATTTGAAGCAAGATCTCCGACAAGCCCCACAATAAGTGACTGCACATCGGGATGATGCGGATTAAGGAACATCTCGCCCGAAATCCATGAGATATCAAGCATATTCATCAGTCCGCCAGGAGTCTCGACCCAGTCTTCCAGCCCGGGAATATCATACATCTTGTCGGGCTGATTGAGCGTCGACACCCAGTCTTTCTTCGAGGCATCGCGGAATACCATACCATAGTTTCCTTTGGATGTCTTGTGTCCGCCCACCATTGTGTTCATAGCGGCATGTATACGGACTCCCTGAGCGTGTCCCTCGTCAATCCAGGCCTGCAGATAGTCAAACGACTTTTCGTTCTGGCAATATTCATAGCTTGAGGTACCTGCCTCGGCATTGCGCTTCCACTGCCAGAAGCCCTCGGCCTGATCAACCAGATCGGTACGGAACAGCACGTCACCGCTCGTCCCCCTCACATCCACAAGCAGATCGGTAAAGCCCGATTTGCGTGCCAGAGTGATATAATTCTTTATCCCCTCCCTGTCATTGAGTACATAGAAAGAGTTTGCGGCGGCATCGACCCAGATATAGCGAGGCTTTTCCTTGAACTCATACGGACCGTAATGCTCGTCCCAGTAATTAGGACAATCTGTGTCACTGCATGCCGCCAGCACGACGGTAGCTGTGACACCGAGTGCCACAGCTGCCTTACTGAATATGTTGCTTAGTTTCATTATTCCAAGTGTGTTTAATATTAATACTGTATGCAGTCAACACGTATACAGCCTATATATCCGTTGGTAAACAGGAAATAGCCATACATGTAGAATCCGGTTGAAGAAACCCACAGACGGGCATCGTTGGCATTGCCGGCGGCACCGGTAAAGCCCGCAGCCATAGCGCCATACATGTTTCCGGTCAACGATATGGCACCGTCAGAATCCGAAATCCTGAATAATTCGTTTTTAATGTCGCCACCACTCACATCAATGAGGTACAGACGGTCATTATCACCCCATGGGAAAGTATTGACCGAGTTGTGGAACATATAACGGTTCTTGTTGAACTCACGGTAGTCACAGGCATTCATGATCCAGTTGCCTGCATCGGCAAGACCCCCATCCGGATCATTACGCTTCTTGGTATTTGGATTACCTACCTCGCGCACAGCTTTATTAGATCCGTTGAAACATACAGGACCACGCCGTCCGCCGACAGTAGCATAAAACACACCGTACATGTCGGCATTAGGGTTGGTTGCACTGGTAGGAGCTATATCAACATTTGCATAAGGAGTGGAATCGACACCTCCCAGTGCCACAACCTCGGCCTTACCAGGAACACCATCCTTCACAAACCAGCGACACACCTGAAGAGATGTTCCGTTCAGAGGAGCAACTATCACTGCATCCTTAGTAATATCACCATAAACCGATACCCGGTCACCCGCGCCATATACACTTTGGTCAATGAGCAGTTTACCCTTATCATCTATATCTTTGAATACCCACAGCTTAAAAGACGGATTGGCTGACGAGTACTTACTGTTGACAATAATATTGCCGGCATGGTCACTGGTCATATTGTTATTCATGCCATTGGGTATGATATTCATATCGAGGCGTTTGCCGGTATCTGTACCGTTCGAGGCCTTGAGCACTACAGCATTCATGACACCGACTTCGTTAAGCACCAGATACTTCTCGGTAACACCAAAGCCGGTCTGATTATTCTGTGAAGTATAACCTACCTCATTCCATCGCTTAGCCCAGCGCAACGTCTCCGAACCCTCCCGGTGACCGAAAGGTATACGCTCAGGCTCACCTTTTATGACAGTATATTCCGTCTTATCAACTCCGTTCTGAGCAGTTACTGTAACTACAATATCCTCACTATTGAAATCAAACGGCTCATTTATAATATCCGGAGAAATGGTGGCATGTGGCGACATGCTTACAGTAGCAGTCTGAGGCTCGAGATCATCGGGAGCCAGCAGTGTGATGATATTGTTTTTGGTATCGACAATACCCGGAGTACCGTCAGCCAGCTCTATATCATGCAACTCCGAATCCCATAGTTTCAGAATCTCTCCCTTTATAGAGTAACGGGCCGATACACCCTGAGGATTCTTAACCGTTATATAGTTAGTCTTGGTAAGGTCGAGAGTGGTCAATGCCGGCTCAATGGTACAGTTGGTCGACAGTGATGCTGTAAGTCTTACATTGGTGATATCCTCAGGTAACAGTTCGTTGTATGATACACGGGGATAGTACATTGGAAAACGCACCGTGATCGTATGATTATCATAGTCGATCAAGGCATCAAACTCGTTCTCCGAACTCTCGTCATTGATAAAATTGGCCTTAATGCTGAGAAGACCTCTCGGGTCACCGTTCGATATAACCTCCTTGGGATCATGACAACCCTGAATCAAGATTGTGATGGCCAAGGCCGATATCACGGATAATATATTAGTTTTCATATCATTATGCTATATAAATTGTGATGATTACTGCCATTGCGGGAACTGGTCGACAAGACCGTTATTGATAACCTCACTATATGGTATAGGGAAGCAATATGTCTTCTCGTTGAAACGACGGTCGTCAATATCAACCTCAACATAATTGAACTCACCGTTCTCAACCCTGAAGCCATGCTGACGATATCCGTCATACTCAATGTGAGCCAGTTTCCAGCGGCGCATATCCCAATACAAGTGGTTCTCGTAAGAAAGCTCGACCTTACGCTCACGACGATAGTCGGAAAACCAACGTTCACCGGTCGAGTTCTTTCCCGGAAGACCTACGCGTTTACGGACCTCGTTCATGGGATCCTGATACTCGCTGGCCACCATATTAAGACGATAGGCAGCCTCAGCCTTATTGAGAAGCACCTCGGCATATCTCAGAGCCACCCATGTCTGCGCGCTGCGGGTATTCTTAAGGTCGGTATGCGACTCGTCGACAAGCTTGCGCAGGAAGTAACCCGTGCAGGTGGTATTCCATCCATAGGCACCCTCGCCATAGGCCTGGAACACACCATTGGGTCCTTCAACACTGTTATCCATAATCACACCCTGCCACGTCGACCCGGGATAAGTGATTGTGGCGGCAAAACGGGGCTCCAGCCTGTCGTACGGAGGAGTGGCAGTAGAACCATCATGCCAGGGAGTCCAGTCTACCTCTGTTCCATCCTTGGCTTCATATGTCTCGACCATTTCCTGTGTGGGAACTCCACACGAACCGGTGGAATAATCGTTGGTCGCGATAACCGGTGCATACCACTGGTCAAACTGGTGACCGGGATTCTGCTTGGCATCATACCGGTACTCGATAACCGACTCACTGTTATTCCCCTTCCAGGAGTTTGCATAGTTTGACACGAGCTGATAACGTTTACTCTTTACCACGGCATCGGCGGCGTCATAGGCTTCCTGCCAGCGCTCGGCATACAGCATCACGCGGCTTTTGAAAGCCGAGGCCATGATCTGGTCAATACGGCCCTTGTTGACATCATCCCATTTCGAAGGGAGGTTGGCTATGGCGAAGTCCAGGTCACCGGCAATGAAATTCCATACATCTTCCTTGCTTGACATAGCCTTGTCGGGACCGTTTGGAAGAGCATCGTATATGATACACCCGTCATAGCGTTTGGCCAGATGGAAATATATGAAAGCCCGGAAGAAACGGGCCTGCGCCTCCCACACCTTATCCTGCTCCTCACCAAAACCCGAGAACTTGCGTAGTCCGACAAGGAACTGGTTGATGTAGCGTATGTGAGTATAGGCATTCGACCAGCCGCTCAGCGAATTCTGGTTAGGCTGCATGTAGTCATACTGTGTCGCATACTGGTAGGCTTGGGCGGCACGGGCACCCAAAGCCGCATGATTATACTTGAAAGCGTCGGTCAGAGCCTCTGTCATGTTCCCGCCGAATTCGCCGCCTGACATCTGTCCCCACGAGTGAATGTAGTTGTAGAACATGTTGATCTGCATATCGACATGGTCAACCGAATCCCAGGCCTCCTCATCAGTGACCTTCGAAGTGTTGTCTACACTGTCGAGCCAATCGTTGCAAGCTGTCAATGAGGCGCCTAACAGAACGATGGCCATGAATTTATATATTTTTTTCATTGTCATTTTATAGTATCGTGGTTAGATTAGAACGATAGGTTCACGCCCAGCGAGAATGTGCGCTGCTGGGGGTAATAGCCATTATTGACAGCTGGCGATTCGGGGTCAATATTATACTTATTCAGCTCACTGAAAGTCAACAGATTGTAACCCTCTGCATAGATACGCAGCTTGGTGATACCTGCACGACGTATCCAGCGCGACGGAAAAGTATAGCCTATCTGGGCTGTCTTAAGTCGCAGATAGTTACCGTTTCTGTACCATAGCGACGAAGCATAACCGTTGTTGTTCGAATAACTCATAGTAGCCTCGAGACGGGGGAACTCCGCACCTGGATTCTCGGGAGTCCAGGCGTTCTCCACAAGGTAAACAGGCGAATTGCCACCCTCGTAGAACGGACGGGTGAATGATGTGTGGTCCTGAACACCCGAATGGGCCGCACCGGACTGAGTATATTGTCCGGTAAGAGCCACCTCACAGTCAAGACCCCATGCCCACAGCATGTCGAAGTCAAAACCATTCCAGTTGGCAAAAAGATCGACCGATCCGGTATACTTCGGTGTATGACTCTTACCGAAGTAACCATCGTCATCACCCCATGAGCCACCCGACTGAGCTACAATCTTACCGTCACCATTAAGGTCCTTGTATTTTATGTAACCGGGACGCACTTTCTGGGCGGGTGTGGCACTGTTGTCAATCTCCTCCCAGCTCTGGAATAATCCCTCAGCAATCATGCCGCGTTTCACTCCTACCTGCTTGCCGGCGAGACGCTGCCACTCGGGCAGATTGGGCGAATCTCCGGCATATTTTACCCAACGTGCATAAGCATATGAAAATATGAGCTTGGCGCCATATCCGACATGTCCGATACGGTTATTGTGTGTGAATGTGAGGTCAAAGCCACGATAGTCGATCGCATTATAATTACCCGTACTATAGTAGTATCCACCCATAGACGGAGGATAAGAACCCGTGACAGTGGTTAATTTGTCATATTCATACTTATAGAATACATCAGCTTCGATATTGAGCAGACCATTCCAAAGATTGGCATCAACACCGATGTTATAGTTATTGGCCTTGGACCATGTCAGATTAGGATTACCGAGGGCTCCTGGATAGATCGCCGATGAATTCACACCACCGATTATAAGTGCGTTATTACTTATGTTCATCGTGTTAAGCCACATCAACGGACTGATGCCCGATGTCGCTGTCTGGCCGTAACCTACACGCAGCTTGAGATTCTGAACCCAATCGGCAGTAAAAAATTTCTCACGGTCAATACGCCAGCCAAGTGATACACCGGGAAGTCCGACCCAGCGTTTGTTCATTCCGCCAAACAGGTAACTGCCATCATAACGATAGGTCAGTTCGGCAAAGTACCTGTCAGCATAGTTATAGTTGCCACGGAAAACGAAACCCGCTACACGGCCATGACTTGAGCCACCTACAGGATTGGGGTTCATTGTAGTGCCTGTCAGACCTATATTGGTGAGATTTGAAAGTTCATCAAGCGAGATGAAGTTGAGACCATAACCGGTCACACCCATTGAGTGCGAACGATTCTCACGGGTCTCGGCAAGTGCCATAAGACCTATATTGTGGTCGTTGAAACTATTATTATATCCGACCGAGGTCTGTGAGGTGATCTGGTAACTGCGCGTAGTACTCTCAATAACACTCACATTACCGGGCTGACTGCTGTATTCCGGAGCAAGATACGACGGTTGGTCCTGACCGATGGTCGTTGTATCAAAACGGCCGCGTACAAACTGGTAAGGGGTAGTGAGACGCTTCTGATTGACAAAGGTCGCATCATAGGCGCCGGTGAACTTGACATACAGACCCTTCAGGAAAGGAGCATCATAACGAAGCGAGAAATTTGTCGATACAGCAGTGGTATTCAACTTATTATAGCCGGAATCGTTGATCGCCTGCTGAGGAGTGGCAATCATTACATTACCGCCCCAGGAGCCTACCGGATAAACTTTACCGTTATACTCTGTATACTCCGGCAGGAACGGCAATGCACGTACTATCTGCTCGGGAATATTGAAATAATCATCAGGATTAGCGCTGAGATATGGCTCATGTTTGTCGCTTACACGACCAGAAACACCCAGATCAAACGTCAGGTTCTTGGTAATCTTGGCATTGATATTGGCACGCAGATTATAACGCGAGTTGTCGAACCTGTCAAGATTACCGTTCTCCTTAAGGTAACCGAGTGACGCAAAAAACTTATATTTCTCGTTACCGCCAGAGGCCGAGATATTGTGGGAAGTACGTGTGCCGGTTCCCCACATCTTGTCATACCAGTTGGTGTTGCCCCAGCCGTTGATACCGAGACGCATGCTGTTGACATGCTCTGGCGTGAATACGGGATAACAATCCGGGCCCCACTCAATATCGTTATCCAGGGCATAGGCACGGTTATACCAGTATGCATATCCCGGACCGTCAAGCCAGGTCTGCTGCAACGCATTCTGACTCCAGCCAAAGGTACCGGAATAGTTGATTGAGGTTTTCTCACTGCTACCCTGTTTGGTAGTCACAATGATGGCACTGTTGGCATCGAGACCGTATACAGCAACTGCCGATGCATCCTTAAGCACCGATACCGACTCGATTTCATTCGGATCAATCTGATTGAAGTCATCGCTGGTGCGCTTTACACCATCGACAACAAATATAACACCGGACTGGCCACGCAATGTGATTGACGCTGCATCGGCACCAGGCTGACCGGAAGTCTGGACAGTCGCGATACCCGACACTCGGCCACCGATAACGTTTGACATCGACATGGTGGGAGCCTTGAGGATATCTTTACCTGATACAGTCGATACAGCGGCTGTCACGGCGCCACGTTTCATAGAGCCGTAACCTACTACCACCACCTCGTCAAGAACATTGTTGTCCTCGGTCAGGGTGACGTCGACTACCTTGCGGCCTTTGACCTTAACCTCCTGGTTCTTCATGCCTATATAGCGGAAAATAAGAGTCGAATTTTCACCGGCATTGATCGAATAGTGACCGTTGATATCGGTTGACACACCGGTTTCCGATCCTTTGATCAGGACTGTGACTCCGGGCAGTGGCTCATCATTCTCATCTACCACGGTACCTGTGACCTGTGACCAGGCGGCCATGGAGCCGATGAACATCATCACGACCCATAGAGACAGTCTGTGAATCAGCCCGATAGGGTTTGAGTTCATTTGTTTTCCCATTAATTAATGATTTAAGTGTGGTTTTATTTCGTATGATTTATTATATAGAAGCGGTCTGACTGCATTCTGGTAAGAAATGTATCGTGCCGCCGGCAAACCGGACTGTCGGGTAATATTATTTACGGCGATGTATAACTTATATTGTATTTCGCCGGTTAATATTTATTTATGGACGCGGTGTACCTTCATCACGAGGCACACCGTATCCATATCCGAACATGTCATTTCCGGTTATCCGGACGCGAAGCAAGCTCCTCCAGGATCTGCCAGCACTGGTACATGCCGCGCGGAACATGGAAACAGCCTTTCCACTTACCACCCTTCAGAGGCATAAGCACCTCTCCGCGACGGTTGAGATATCCGAACCACTCCGGATACTCCTTGTCCTTAAAGTGATCCCATGCATAGTTGTGGACACGCTCGAACCACTCGAGACACTTTTCATCGCCAGTCAGCTGGTAACCCTTGATCATCGTGATAAGAGTCTCGATATGCACCCACCACAGTTTCTGGTCCCACTCGAGTTCCTGTGGTGGATAACCCTTGAGATCCATAAAATAGAATATGCCGCCATATTCCTTGTCCCAGCCATACTCGGCCATACGCAAGGCTGTGTTCTTGGCATTCTCGATGAGTTCCGGACGACCGAGACGCTTGCCGAGGTCCATCATGAACCACATAGCCTCGATCGAGTGACCGGGATTCATATGACGCCCCTCGTAACAGTCCACAAGCTGACCGTCAATACCGATATTCTCGACAACAAGACCGTCAAGGTCCGGACGCACAAACTGCTCAACCTCGCTTATGCAGGTATCGATCGTCTGCTGAAGGAACTTCTCGTCAAGAAGATCCTGAATCTCAAGCGCCAGATTGCAAAGTATCATAGGGAGAGCGAAGTTCTTCAACGGACGGGTGCCGGCATGGAGTTTATTCCACTTTCCCTTGGGATTGTCGACCTTCGACAGGATTATGTCAAACGTCTTCTTGGCAATATCGGCATACTCTTTGTTACCGGTAGCTATAGACAGCTGTCCGAAAGCCATCGTAGCGAATGTATACGAAAAGATATTATATGGATCGACGATCGGCTGACCATCACGTGTCAGCGAAAAATACCAGTTAAAATTGCCGTCGTGACCATACTTCTTCAGAAATTCGGCTCCCTGTACAGCAGCATCGAGCCATTCCTGACGCTTCTCGACCTTATTATACAGCATGGCGAACATCCATACCTCACGGCCCTGCAGCCAGATAAATTTATCTGTATCATAGACACTGCCGTCACGGTTGAGACACGAAAAATAACCGCCACATTCCTTATCAATAGAGTTTTCGAGCCAGAAAGGCAGAACCGAGTCAAGAAGTTCGCTCTTATACTGGTCAGCAAGTGCTTTAAAATCAGCCATTGTTTATATTATTTATAATGATTGTGATATATTATACTGTTTTAAAATATAAATCTCAGAGTGTGTTGAATTTAACAAAACATACTCTTATACATTTTACTTTTCAGTCTTCAGCCAGAAGTCCTCTATTTCCTCAAGACTCTTGCCCGTTGTATCCGGTACCTTTTTCCACATTATCCATATATAAGGGATACAGCATACGGCAAAAAACAGGAATGTCCCGGCAGGAGTCAGTGTCTCCAGCATCCAGGGTGTAAGCTGCCCGACAAGGAATGTGGCGATCCATAAAGCCAGTCCGGCCACGGACATTGCCACACCGCGAACGGCAAGCGGATACATCTCACTGAGTATGACAAATATAACCGCACATATAGATCCGGCACAGCACACTATGTAGGCTATGAAGAATATAAGCAACCATATGCTGCCTATGCCCATAGCCTCGTGCCACTGGAAATATCCGGCTATCAGTAACAGCGATATGATCATACCGGTCACTCCATAATATACCAGAGCCTTACGGCCCACGCGGTCAATGATGAACATAGCCAGTACGGTAGTTATCATATTGGCAAGACCTACTATCACCTGATAGAAGAATGCGTCTCCCTGCCCCAGACCGGCATCCTTGAAAATATCGGGACCATAATAGAGCACGGCATTGACACCCATGAACTGCCCCAACATAGCGATGCACACACCGACGATGACAGCGGTACGTATACCCGGACGTGCAAGCGCCGAATATCCTGCATTGGTCGACTTGGCGGCAACCTCCAGAGTATCGGCTATCTGTCGCCTGATCTCTGACATATTCAGATATATACGCTCAAGTATACCCTCGGCGCTGTCAATACGGTTTTTGAGTACAAGCCACCGCGGACTCTCTGGTATGAACAGTACGGCGATCAGGAATATAAGTGACGGTACGATGCCTACACCCAGCATGCCACGCCACCACTCGTCAACAAAAACATATTGCACCCAGTTGCCGCTTTCCGCACGGTAAGTATCGGCAGCAGCCTGGTCCATGGCATAATGAAGAAGATAATAATTGGAAATATATGCACCTACGACGCCTATGGTAACAGCCAGCTGATAAAGCGACACAAGCATGCCTCGCGATTTGGCCACCGATATCTCACTTATGTACATCGGGCACACGATCGACGCGACACCTATACCCATACCTCCTATAATACGGAACAGCACAAGTGTTACGAATCCGGATGCAAACGCACATCCAACCATTGATACAGCAAAAAGAGCGGCAGCTGTAACCATTGTATTCTTACGGCCGAAATAATCGCTCAGCGCACCACCTCCAAGGACTCCGAATATTGCGCCCATCAGTGCGCTGCTTACAAACCAGCCCTTCGACAACGGATCCAGCCCGAACTGGTCACTCACCTGAGCTACGGTTCCCGATATTACTGCTTCATCATAGCCGAATAGAAACCCTCCGAGTGCAGCTATAATCGAGAGGATCAGGATATATCCGAATCTGTAATCTGTGTTTTTACTCATTGATCTTTCTATTTATAGTATGCATATGTTTTTTGGGATACTCTCTCACATAAGGTTGAAATGTTCGCGATAGCGGCTATACAGATTGCCCGCCGACGAATATATGGACTGAGGACTCATGAAATGACTGAATTCAAATGTTATAACATCTTCCATACCGGCCCTGCGGGCGCAATCGAGCTTTTGTAATAACTTCTCAAACTTGATAGGGAGAAAACGTATCGGCATGTCACGGTCAAATGACTCGACATTGGTCCAGCAATGCATACCATGACGGTCTGCAAGAGCCTTGTTACATACCAGATAGTCATACAGCTCCTCATACTCCACCTGCCCGTCCTGAAAAGCGAGAATATCAAGCACACCTTCAAGATTACCTAAAATGTCATCCCACTCACGTTCGTGCTCCTCAACGGTAGTAGCCTTTTCACCCCCCATTACCTGATCGGTCTTTACTCCATGTATATATGGTGAAACCATCGTAGTAAGACCGCCGGAAATTTCCTTGGCATGGCGACCGAGATCAGCATATATTTTTGAGACATCGCGTGTACGTCTTGAAACCTCCTGACTCAGATACCAGCCCTTGAATGATTTATGATGACCATACTTGGCCCATACTTCATCTATGACAGCACGGTTCAGATCAATTTCACGCTGGAAATTACCTATATGCCAATAATATCCCGAATCATAAAAGCCGAAAAAGAACCGCATATCATGCTTATCGGCCAACGTAAGAAACATCTCTACAAGATCAACCGGCGGATACATTACAGCCTCCCTGGCTAATAGAGATTCGAACGGAGCCGCTATCCATTTGCCAAGACCGGCCCGTATGAGCACGACGGTATTTATACCCATCGCCTTCATGTGAGCAAAATCCCGGTCCCACTCTACAGGTCCCCAGTTGGCATGAGGAATGTCCCAGGAAACCTCATCCAGAAAAGTGGCATGAATGGGCATTCCCTGCATGCATCCAGGTGTTCTGAAACTTGGTAACGACGAATCGGGCAACCCTTTTAATGATCCTGACATAATACCCGGCGAAGCGGACATAACATTTGCTGTCGCATCAAGGCCGCCAAGAGCGAATGCTCCCGCCGCCGCCACTGCTGTTTTAAGAAAATCCCTGCGATCGTTTCCCATTGTTTTTTATTTTGAAATCGATTTTATTTAAAAATCAACTCATTTCGAAATATTCACGATAACGGTCATACAGATGCCCGGCCTGCAGATAGGCCGACTGCGGACTCATGAAATGGCTGAACTCAAATGTTATGGCCTTGTCATAGCCGGCCCTTTTAGCGGCCTCGAGTTTCATGCGCAGCTTATCAAACTTGATAGGAAGGAACTTGATAGGCATGTCGCGGTCAAACGACTCTGCATTGGTCCAGCACTGCATGCCATACCTGTCAGCCAGTTTCTTGTTGACCTCGAAGAAAGCATCAAGCTCGTCATAATCGATATGACCGTCCTGAAAAGCACATGCATCGACAACATCATGTATTCCGTCAAATATCTCATTCCACTCTTTCTCATGCTCGGCAACCGAGACACCGTCAGCCTTCGACAATGCCGAACCGGCCGCCATCACAGCTTTCTTGCCGTCAATCCAGGGCGATATGAACGTCGGCAGACCGCCACTCACATCCTTACACTGCTTGCCCATAGCATGGAATGCATCGATAGCACCTTTTGTGGCACGGCTTATCTCTCCGCTTATGTACCATCCCTGGAACGACTTATGATGCTGACCATAGTTCTCCCATACCTCATCTATCACATACCGGTTATCCTCTACCTCCCACGACATGTCTCGGGTATCCCAGTACCGGCCTGAATCATAGAGACCAAAATAGAATTTCATCTTATACTTGTCGCAGAGACGCAGGAACATATCCAGCAGATCCTTTGACGGCAGGTAACAGCCATGCTTCTTCATAAGATATGGCGACGGATAGGTAATGAACTTGCGATACCCTGAACGTATCATGATCACCGTGTCGATACCAATGGCCTTCATATGCTTGAAATCACGCTCCCATTCCTTCTCACCCCAGTTCTGATGCGGGATATCGTGAGAGATCTCATCTACAAATGTCCCCGTGATAGGCAACCCCTGATTCCTGATAAGCAGATCTCCGCCCTCGGGCATTATGATTTTTGACGGTTGGGTCTCGAGGACACCCTTCGCAGCCTGGGCTATAGGCGCTGCAGTAGCGGCTGCGGCACCCATCATAGCCATTGTTTTAAGGAATTGACGACGATCGGTCATAGCAATTGTATGTTATAGATAATAAATTGATTTATATTTATAATATCCACACCGTGAGAGAGTACATCATGCCGATGGCAAACTGCGCTCTCGCGCGTGTACAGGTTTCGAAACGCAAATATAATTGTTTTTTCTTAAACCGCACAGTATTTTCTAAAAAATTTTCAAATACACGCGATATTTTACTAAATATTTATTTATACACCTCGTTCATTGTAGCTTGGAGAGTATGCCAGGGGATATAACACAATTCCGGACGATGGACAGTTCCATCGCCCGGAAAAAGCAATACCTGAGTTTATACGATTCTCTCCGTCTGCGATTACAGCCTGGGGGAGATTGAGAAACTATATGTATAGGACCTGTCCGGATCAAGACGGTACTGAGGCAGAGTGCGGGCTCCCCAGCTGTTGGTACCGCCGATGCCCTGCTGACCGAGGTCTATATTCAGGAATATCTCTCCCCGGGGATCGATATCGACAGTATGCATCTGTTTCTTGCTCAGGCCCGGATCAAGATCATAGCTCCTGTTATGCGAAGCCCCGAAACATATAGGGCCGCCAAGACCCTCGAATGCGATACCGCGACCAGTTCCGGGACTGGTAAGCGTCAGAGTTCTTACACCTGTGCGGTAGCCGTTCTCCTGAGGACGTATATATTCGAAACCCAGATCATCGACTTTCGAAGTATAACGCCCCACATAACTTGACCACTTACGGTCACTATAGTTCTCCCAAGGTCCGCGACCATAATAACTGACAACATCAAGACTGTTGTCAAGAGACATCATCATACCGAAACGCGGCAACCCCGGCAACTCCTTGTTACCGGTAAGATCCATACTCTCGGTGACATCTATGACACATCCCTTGTTGACTCGATATGTAATTGTAAGCGGTATATTTATGTCACGTAGTACAAGGCCTGCAGTCAGTATGTATACGTCACCATCCTGCCTTACATCAAACTTCTCGAGCCTGGTACGCTCGTCCGCAATACGCCATATATTTGCATCGCGCTGCATACCGTAACCGAAGTCATTGTCGATCGGAGCACGCCAGAAGTCCGGAATCAGCGGCTCATTTATAAGCTGTGTTCCATCGACAGCATATCCGGTAAGGAAACCTGTCGACTCATTAAATGTAGCCTCTACATTCCCGGCCCTGAAAGTAACTGTTCCGGCTCCGTGACGGCCTTTACCTCTTTCCATAACGACCCTGTCATTGCTTCCTGCAAAATGACGGGCCTTGAAGAAGTCGTTGCCTGACAGGGCTATCTGTTCGTCGGCTACCTGATGACGGGCGGAAACGAGTGCGCTTCCGGATACAGTGTGGGCCTGAATGTCAAGAAAATACTCCTTGCCGGCAGCCGGAATAACCTGAGGTACAGGTACCTTATAGATGACAGTCGACAGAGGTTCGCCGTCAACAGTGAATGTACCGTTTTCAACAATCTCTCCGTTACATTTCAGCTGCCAGTCAAAATAATAGTCACTGAGCGGAGTGAACAGATTACGGTTTTCTATCTCGATCTCACCGTTCTTACCCTCGACAGCTTTGAAGCCTATGGGCTGATAAGCTTTCTTCATCTCGTGAATGGCAGGGTGGACGGTACGGTCAGGGTTGACGATACCGTTACAGCAGAAGTTCTCGTCATGATGCCAGCGGTGACCGCCAAGATCACCTCCATAGGCCCAGTATTTGCGGCCCTGCTCATCATGGGCTGTAAGTCCCTGGTCAACCCAGTCCCATATGAAACCTCCCTGTAGTGCGGGATAACTCATTATATCCATCCAATAATCTTCAAAATTACCGTTGGAATTACCCATCGCATGCTGATACTCGCATTGTATGAGCGGCTTGGTTATATCGGAACGCTGACCATATTTAACAGCACGGTCGGTAGGGAGATACATCGGACAGTATATATCGGTATAATCTGTACCGCATGCCTGCTCATACTGTACAGGGCGGGTGTGATCGGTTTTTCTGAACCACGCATACGCTTCCCTGAAAGCCTCACCCATCTGGGTCTCGTTGCCCATCGACCAGATAATCACAGACGGATGATTCTTGTCTCGCTGATACATCCGTTGCTCGCGGTCAAGGAACTGCCCGCGCCATTCAGGCAAATCTACGGGATGGTTATCATAATGATAACCGAAACCATGCATCTCGATATTGGCCTCGTCTACCACATATATGCCATAGCGGTCAGCCATTTCATAGAATTCAGGGGCCTGCGGATAGTGGGACGTACGCACAGCATTGACATTATTCTCTTTCCACAGTCTGAAATCCTTAAGACGGGTAGCCTGATCAAGATAATGGCCATAGTCCTGATGGTGCTCGTGGAGGTTGACTCCCCTGACAGAGACAGGACGACCGTTGACCCATAGCTGTGCGTCACGTATCTCAACAGTCCTGAAACCGGTATTACAACCGGTAACCTCAGCTACAGCTCCATCCGGAGCGATAAGTTCGACGACTGTCTTATAGAGGTTGGGGTATTCGGCGCTCCACTGTCTGGGGGACTTAATTGTGGCAGAAAACTTTACCTCAGTATCTTTGCCGGCCTTGGCCGAGGGCACACGCCGTGTATCACTCCACACCGTAGCGTCACGCTCATCAAGCAGCGATACCCTGACTTTGTATCCCGAAATATTGCTGTCCGAACTGTTGTCGACGGTAACAGCTACCGCATAAAGGCCATCCGTATACTTGCGGTCAAGCGAGGCTGTCACCTTGAAGTCGGCGACAGCCACACGTGGACGGGCTTCCAGCCTGACATCACGCTCAAAGCCGGAGAGACGCCAGAAGTCCTGATCCTCGAAATATGAACCGTCACTCCACTTATAGATCTGCACAGCAAGCGTATTCTCTCCGTTATCCCTGACATAAGGTGTGATATCGAACTCCACAGGCAGTTTCGAAGCTTTGGTATAGCCGACCTCATGTCCGTTGACATAGTAAGTTGCCGCACCCGATACTGACCCGAACTGCAGGATCACCCTATCGCCTTTCCAGGCTGCAGGTACAGTGAATGTGCGGCGGTAAGTTCCTACGGGATTATCATTATTGTCAACATAAGGAGGATTGACCGGGAAAATATATACAGTATTTGTATATACCGGAACCCCATAGCCCTGCGTCTCCCAGCTGCCAGGCACCGATATCTCATTCCACGACGAGGTATCCACCGCATCGCTGTAGAAGTCGGCAGGGGCATCGGCCGGACGCTCCGCAAAAGTAAACTTCCACTGTCCGTTGAGCGACTCCTCGTAAGGGGACTGCTTTCCCTCAAGGAACGAAGCTACAGTAGGATAGGTGTGAAACGTGGCATGACCTGGCAACTGGTTTATACTCACCAGTGCAGGATCCTCCCAGCGGTTGACGGCCGCCGACATGGCAGAAACAGCTGTCGCCGCCAAAGTTGTAAGTGTGATGATTGATTTGATCTTCATGGCATTTAAGCGCAAATTTATTTTTTATTTAAGTTTTCCGCAAGTTCATTTTGCGGAAAACTTAGAGTATGTCTGTCAATGATGACCTTTTCTCACAGCAAGTGCCGGCAACAGATACAACGAGCTTGAAATTTAATTTTTTAATGCTTTACCGCATATCTGTGTACGTCACCTTGTCCATGTCGCCATAGTCAAGATTTTCACCGCCCATACCCCATATGAACATATAGTTGCTCGTTCCGGCAGCAGCATGTATCGACCACTCGGGCGACATGACAGCCTGCTCGTTGTGGAGCCATATCAGACGGTTTTCCTGAGGCTCACCCATCAGATGACAGATAGCGTTACCATCAGGTACGTTGAAATAGAAGTATGCCTCGACGCGACGGTCATGGGTATGGGCCGGCATGGTATTCCACACGCTGCCCGGCTTGAGTTCTGTAAGTCCCATCTGCAGCTGACACGGACCCTCTTCGAGCACATTCGATACAATGAGCTGATTGATGACACGGTCATTGCTCTCCTCCATCTTGCCGGCGGCAAATGAGTTGGCCTTGATCGACCCCTTGCGGCCGTCAATGGTCACAAGCTGTGTCCTGTATGCCTTGTGGGCAGGAGTAGAGTTGAAATAGAAACGGGCAGGATTGTCTTTATCCTTACTGCTGAATCTGATATCCTTGTTTCCACGGCCTACATAGAGAGCATCCTTGAAGTGAAGTTCGTATTCCTTTCCGTCGACAGTCACAATGCCATCGCCACCGACATTGATGACACCGAGCTCACGACGCTCCAGAAAATATTCGGATTTCAAAGGATCGATAGTCTCCAGCGTCACAACACGCTCCACCGGAACAACACCGCCGAATATCAGCCGGTCATACATCGAATAGGTCATATTGACCGTGTCGGCCGCCATCACCTTAGGCATCATGAAGTGTGAGCGCAACTGCTCAGTATCATACTTCCTGACGTCTTCAGGATTGCAGGCGCGCAGAATCTTATAATTGGTCTGAGCCACAGCCCCGGCTGTAACCAGGGCCAGGACAAAAGAAACAAATATTTTTTTCATACTATTAATAAGACTGTTTTCACGTGTGAAATCCACACTACAATACTGTTAATTAATACTAAAACCTGGCGATTACAGCAAGAGCCTCGCGACACTTTGCCGAGATACCGTTCCAGTTACCCGATGCGATATCCTCCTTAGGGAATAGTTTCGAACCCATACCGACGCAGAACACTCCGGCCTTGAACCAGCCTGTAAGGTTCTCCTCCGTCGGCTCTACACCGCCGGTCACCATAAGCTTGCTCCATGGCATGGGTGCAAGAAGACCTTTCACAAACTTCGGCGAAAGCACATCACCGGGGAAGACCTTACACAAAGTACATCCTGCCTCCTGGGCAAAACCTACCTCACTGATAGATCCGCAACCCGGGGTATAGGGAACACAGCGGCGGTTGCATACACGCGCAACTTCCGGATTGAACAACGGTCCCACGACAAAGCATGCACCCGACTGCATGTACAGCGACGCTGTAGGAGCATCAACTATCGAGCCGACACCGATCGCCATATCGGGACATTCCACGGCGGCATATTTCACAACAGCCTCAAAGACTTCATGGGCGAAATCGCCGCGGTTGGTAAACTCAAATGCACGGACTCCGCCGTCATAACAGGCCTTTACCACCTTTCTGGCAGTCTCTATATCACTGTGATAGAACACGGGCACCATACGTGTAGCCGCGATCTTATTCATAACCTGTATACTGTCAAAACGAGCCATTTTTATCTATTAAGAAAGTTTGATAATCTTATCGCTGTACACGTCCGTTGGCATTACCGCCGGCAAGGGCCTCGACCTCAGCAACAGACACATGGTTGAAATCTCCGGGAATCGTGTGCTTGAGAGCCGAAGCGGCAACAGCAAATTCCAATGCCTCACCCTGTGTTGACTTCGTAAGAAGTCCATGGATTATACCACCCGAGAAAGAGTCGCCGCCACCCACACGGTCTACTATGGGATTGATGTCATAACGTTTCGACTCATAGAACTCCTTGCCGTCATATATCATCGCTTTCCATCCGTTATGTGTGGCTGAAAACGACTCACGCAGTGTCGAGATCACATACCTGAAACCAAACTCACGTGCCATAGCCTCGAAAATTCCCTTGTATCCCTCGGCATCTGTCTCGCCACCCTCCACATCGGCGTCAGGCTTGAACCCGAGACATAGCTCGGCATCCTCTTCGTTGCCTATGCACACATCTACATACTTCATCAGCGGACGCATTATCGACTGAGCTTTTTCTTTGGTCCACAATTTCTTACGGAAGTTCAGATCGACACTCACCGTGACTCCGTGCCGCTTGGCGGCCTCACAGGCCAGACGTGTCAGTTCGGCAGCCTTGTCGCTGATAGCGGGAGTGATACCGCTCCAATGGAACCAGTCGGCACCCTCCATTACAGCGTCAAAATCAAAATCCTCGGGATCAGCCTCAGCGATAGCAGAGTGGGCACGGTCGTATATAACCTTCGACGGACGCATCGAGTCTCCCGTCTCACAATAATAGATTCCGACACGGTCACCGCCACGTGCTATATAGCGGGTATCCACACCATAACGGCGCAGAGAGTTGACTGCCGCCTGACCTATCTCGTGGGTGGGAAGCTTGGTGACAAAACAGGCTTCATGCCCGTAGTTGGCACAGCTTACGGCTACATTGGCCTCACCGCCGCCCCATATGACGTCAAAGTTGTCTACCTGTACAAAACGGTTGAATCCCGATGGCGAAAGTCTCAGCATGATTTCGCCGAGTGTTACAATCTTGCTCATTGTTCTATTTTGTTTTCGTTTTCAAATTTCATTCGGGTGATATTGATACGGTTCCTGATCATAAGTCCCATAGTGAGCAATATCAGTATCGACGCTCCGCCCCAACGCCAGGACGGATAATTGGTAAGCTTGTAGATCATCCAGCTCAGAGGACTCGATGCAAAGTCAAGTGAGCCGGCGCTGAATCCTTCAGGGATAGCTACAGCGCTGTCTCCGGTCTGTGCATACACGTCCTGTGCTGCCCGGGTGAATGCCGCCGACATATCTGTGACCATATAAAGTCCCGCCACCAGCACCACAAGTCCTACTATGAATGTTTTAATAACATTGCCCTTCGTAAATGGAAGAACCAGCGGGAACAGGTAGAACATGCCGGCCAGCGAGGCCAGGGGGAGGAACTGGTTGCCGGGAAGCATTACGGCAAGTATCAGCGTGAACGGTATCAGCAGCAACGACACCACGAGCGTGGTGGGATGGCCGATGACCAGTGCGGGGCTCATTCCTATATTCAGCCCGGCGGCTCCCTTGAACTTGCGGGCGATCAGCTGGCGGGTAGCGTCGCTTATCGGTTTCAGGCCTTCGATGAACAAAGCTGTGATACGGGGAATGAGTTCCATCACAGCACCCATCTTAATACCAAGACCGAGTATATATGGTATACTGTCTACCATTCCTTTGGCGCTGTCGCAAGTCAGGCATCCTATGCCTATGCCCACGATCACACCTAAGAACAAAGGTTCTCCTATGATACCGAATTTACGTTTCAGTCCCTCGGCATCGATCTCCAGCCTGTTCATGCCCGGGATCATATCAAGACCTTTGTTGATAGCCCATGCGAAAGGTACGAATCCTGCACAGAAAGGCTGCGGTATAGAGATACCCTCCATGCCGTCATAGAATCCCTGAAATTTTTTAGCCGTCATATCGGCGATAACCAACGTGATGATATAGCAGATGATAGCAGCGCCGAAACCCCACAGCAACGAATCGCTGGCGAAGTAAACCACAGCACCTATAAAGGCAAAATGCCAGTAGTTCCACAGGTCTATATTGACTGTGCGTGTAGTCTTGGTCACAAGCATCAGCAGATTGACACACAGACACACCGGAATTATAAACGCTCCCACGGCTGTATTATAGGCAACCGAGGCGGCGGCAGGCCATCCCATGTCAAATACCTGTAATTCAAGATCGTATATACCGACGATCTTCTCCAGTGCGGGACCAAGACTCGATGTGAGCAGGGCCGTGACAATCGAGAGGCCGATGAAACCTACACCGACCTTGAGTCCGCTCATCATCGATCGGCCGAAAGGAATGCCTATGCATAACCCCAACAGTGTGAAGATGATAGGCATCATTACAGCCGCGCCGAGGCCGATTATATATCTGAAGATATCCTCAACGGCAATTCCGGCTTTCCCGACCTTGATAACAGGAGTCTGCCGGATCGATGCTGCGGTCCCGGCTACGAGATTGTCCCAGTGTTCGGAACTGTCGACTCCTCCTTTACTCCAGCCCGACCCCCAGTAATAAGTATGAGGCTCATCGTCAGGATCATAGGTACTCAGAGCCATCACATGTCCGAGAGCATCGCCGACAGGTTCGGCAAACGGACGGTATACGAGACTGTCGGCATCGGGAGCAACTACTCCTATATAGATAATACCGTTACCGGCCTCGGCATTGTCGGTAAAATCATCGTACGTGACCGTTTTATTTTCATTGTCAATGCGGTAAGCCTCCGGATTCTGCCTGTGGACAACTATCCCCTGGGCGAGAGTGACCGGATGGGTAAGTCCGGTATAGCTTACGGTCGTCCTGTTTAACCATGCTCCGCGGTCAAGCGAGATTGTACGGATCTCCGTAACCGTATCACCGTCAACTACTATCGGATCTATTTCAAGACGTACGGTTAGTCTGAGAGGCCCGTTGTCGATGATCTCAGCCCTACGGTACCCGCGGGGATACACAAAGTTGCCGGCCGAGTCGAGCGGTGCCGCAAGTCCGGCACCCAATGTAGGCCCCACAGTATACGGATCCATACCGTCTCCATGATCGACATGATACGAAATGCCCTTATGATCATTCTCATAACGTCGGGCAAGCACCGGATGGGATACCGACTTGGTCCAGATGTCATACCCCCTGACAGCACCGCCGTCACGGTGATATACAGGCCCATACAGGCGATATCCGCCATGATCGTTCTCCCAGGCAAGATCATCCTGCTTGTCCGGTCGTAACTGGGCAAAGGCAATGGTATCCATAACCGTTGCCTTGTCGTCGGAAGTGATGGTATATACTGTCTCGGAGCCCGGATCAGTCCGGACCGGGAACAGCAGTTTGCCATCAGATGTAAACTGGTAGGGAAGATGTGTGCCGTCAGGAGCCGTCACACTGAGCCGGGTGCCATGATCGGCTACGATCGGGGCGGCATCGAGCTCTATGAGCTGGTCCGGACCAGTAGCGTTGCCGGTAGTCCTGACAGAGACTGTTGTCTCGCCAGAGCAGGCGCCGAGAAAAAGACTCAGCGCCGCTGTCAGTAGGAAAAAGGATTTCATCATCTATCCCCTTATTACTTAGGCTGCTTGCCTATGTAGGCGAGAATACCGCCGTCGACATAGAGAATGTGGCCGTTCACAAAGTCCGAAGCCTCGCTGGCAAGGAACACAGCCGGCCCCTCGAGATCATCGGGTGTACCCCAGCGCTCGGCCGGAGTCTTGGCAATGATGAAAGAGTCGAACGGATGGCGCGAGCCGTCGGCCTGACGCTCACGCAGAGGGGCTGTCTGCTCGGTCGCTATGTATCCCGGACCGATACCGTTACACTGGATATTGTAATGGCCATATTCCGAGGCAATGTTGCGTGTGAGCATCTTAAGTCCTCCCTTGGCGGCAGCATATGCGCTCACAGTCTCACGACCTAATTCGCTCATCATCGAGCATATATTGATAATTTTTCCGTGTCCCTTCTTTATCATACCGGGGATAACAGCCTTCGAACAGATAAATGGTCCCACGAGATCAATATCGATAACACGACGAAAATCGGCCGCGTCCATCTCCTCCATGGGTATACGTTTGATAATGCCGGCATTGTTCACCAGAATGTCGACAGTGCCGAGAGTCTTCCCGATGTCCTCGACCATCGCTTTGACATCTGCCTCGTTTGTGACATCACACAGATATCCTTTCACAGGAATACCAAGCTCGGCATAAGCTTTGAATCCGCGGTCAAGAGTCTCCTGACGCGAACAGTTGAATACAATTTTTGCGCCGGCACCGGCGAGAGCGCGGGCAATGGCGAGACCAATGCCATAGGCAGCTCCGGTAACGAGGGCTACTTTGCCCTCCAATGAGAAGTTTACCATGATTAGTGTATTATTGGTTTTGTATGATCGGTACTAAGTCCATTGGGAACTTACTTTGAAAATACGTCTGTGGTTCTAAAAACACTCAATGGTCGGTGTGGTGGTGTGGCGTTGTGAGGTATAGGTCGGACGAGAGGATAAAAACAGTGCCACCGGGGTATCAGTGCTGCCGGTGGCACCATTTATGTGCTTGTATTCTAAAAAGATTACTCTGCTTTACCGTTGCTGCCGAGTACATTCTCGATCTTGTGCTTGTACAGTTTCTCCATCTCGTCGCGGGCGGGACCGAGGTACTTGCGGGGATCGAACTCAGCGGGCTTCTCGGCAAAGACCTTACGTACAGCGGCGGTCATGGCCAGACGGCTGTCAGAATCAATGTTGATCTTGCAGACTGCGCTCTTGGCGGCCTTGCGGAGCTGCTCCTCGGGTATACCTATAGCGTCGGGCAGTTTGCCGCCATACTCGTTGATGATGTCGACATACTCCTGCGGAACCGACGATGAACCGTGCAGTACGATCGGGAAACCGGGAAGTTTCTCCATAACGGCATCAAGTACATCGAATGCCAGTGGCGGGGGAACAAGCTTGCCCTCGGCGTTGCGGGTGCACTGGGCGGGAGTGAACTTGTAGGCTCCATGGCTGGTACCGATCGAGATAGCGAGCGAGTCACAGCCTGTGCGGGTAGCGAAATCGATAACCTCCTCAGGATCGGTATAGGTGTGGTGGTCAGACGAAACCTCGTCCTCGACACCTGCCAGGACACCGAGCTCACCCTCTACGGTAACGTCATACTGGTGGGCATAGTCGACAACTTTCTTGGTCAGGGCCACATTCTCCTCGTAAGGAAGGTGTGAACCGTCGATCATAACAGAAGAGAAACCGCTGTCAATGCACGATTTGCAGAGTTCGAAACTGTCACCATGGTCGAGGTGCAGAACGATCTGGGGATGCTCCCAGCCAAGTTCCTTGGCATAAGCTACAGCACCCTGTGCCATGTAACGCAGAAGGGTGGCGTTAGCATAATTACGTGCACCCTTCGATACCTGCAGGATAACAGGAGAACGGTCCTCGGCGGCAGCCTTGATGATAGCCTGAAGCTGCTCCATGTTGTTGAAGTTGAAAGCAGGGATGGCATAGCCGCCCTTGATGGCCTTGGCAAACATCTCACGGGTGTTCACAAGACCGAGCTCTTTATAACTTACCATTTTTACAGTTAAGTTTTTAGGTGAATAATTAGTTTATCGTATTTATTTGAGTCACTTGGGCGATAACTCGTGCAAAATTACAAAAATTAGTCCAATCTCTAAGATAATTTAGGTTAATTTTTTTCTTTTGAAAGATGAACATACGAGTGGACCATACCTACGAGCAATGCTCCGCCTATGATGTTGCCGACCGTAGCGGGAATTATATTACGCCACACAGCAGTCCATACAGTCACATCAGCTCCCTCAAACATACCGGCCGGCAGATAGAACATATTGGCTATCGAATGCTCGTAGCCCAATGCGACAAATGCCATTACAGGCAACCAGCATCCTATGCACTTCTCAAGCAGAGTCTTGCCTGACAATGCCAGCCACACTGCCAGACACACACACCAGTTGGCCCCGATACCCTTCAGAAGCACACTCATCCAGTCCATCGATACCTTGGCGGCGGCAATTCCGGTAATAGCATCATGATAGACTGCCGGCCTCAGTAATCCCACAGAGCAGACCAGCACATAGGTGAACAGCAACGCTCCCACAAGATTGCCCAGATATACA
Organism: uncultured Muribaculaceae bacterium; assembly: GCA_910584665.1. Classification (GTDB taxonomy): domain Bacteria; phylum Bacteroidota; class Bacteroidia; order Bacteroidales; family Muribaculaceae; genus JAAVFS01. The sequence continues at coordinate 41,986 of CAJUBL010000010.1, forward strand.
AGCGTCCAGTTCAATGCGATATCGGTCCAGGTAGCCTTACGGCGCATGTAGGCAGGTATAAGCAAGGCATTGTTGCCGGTAAACAGTTCCGCGCCGAGCACTACCACCAGTATCAGACCTATCGGAAACATACACCCACACAATAATTTCTGTAATCCGGGATTTCCGGATGCAATTTCCGGGAATCCGTAACCGACTATAAGCGAGAGCGTACCTCCGAAAGCGATAAATGCACCGGCCATTATGGCCTGTACCATCAGACGCGGCTTACCATGCCGTGTAGCTTCAGCCTTAGCAGTTCCCGAAGCCAGTGCGGCCTGCGCTATCTCACCGGGTGAATTAATCTTCATAATCAACAGTATTGAAATCCGCCACAAATTTACAAATAAGTATAAAGCAAATCAAATATTATGATATTGCACGTATCAACTGTCAGGAGACTGATTTGGTTTACCGGGTAGAAAAAACTACTTTTGCATAAGGGATACAAAAAACTATTCCTATGTCATATGAAACGTATCGATTCCCTCATATCACTGGTACAGTCGCTTTCCAAGTCTGAAAAGAAGGCTGTTATGACACGTCTTGTGGGAGACGAATGCAGGACACGGAATTTTCTTGTCATATATGAGATCATATCTGAGACTCCCCGTATCAAATCGGGCCAGGTGAAGAACCTGTTCCTTGCAAGGTGCCCAAATGGATCTTATGAGGTCTCGGTCCAGTATCTTTACCGCAGGCTTACCGACACTCTGCTCGCACTGCGCCGGGGCAAAGATATCTATCACGACCTGCTCAACGATATATGCAAGGCCCGTATGATGTATGACCGATCTCTGTTTCTGGAGTGTTTTGAGACTCTTGGCGAGACAATCGAGCGGGCCCGGCGCTTTGAATACCACGAGGTCGCCAACATCGCCATGAAACTTGAGCTGGAATACCTGTTGCGGCTTGATTTTCAGGGCCTGACGGAGAAGGAGCTGTACCACAAGCACTTCGTGCTGAACGAGTCTATCAAGAAGATGCGCAAGATCACCGAGCAGTCGTTCCTTCACAACCTGTTGAAGTTCCGTCTGTCACACTATGGCTCGATACGTACGGCACGGCAGAGACAGGATATGAACGATCTCATGATCAATGAGCTCTATATTTCGTCGTCGGCCGAAGCACAGGGGGAGTTCGAACTGATGAGGAACCACAAACTCTTCCAGGCCAATTTCCTTATGGGCACTGGTGATTACCAGGCGGCCCTGAACGTTTTCAGAGAACTCAACCAGCTGTTTGAATCCAACCGGCACCTATGGTTCAATCCTCCGATCTATTATCTGTCGGTGCTCGAGGGTGTGCTGGACAGTCTGCGGTCAATGGGCAAATATAGCGAGATGCCTTATTTCATGGACAGACTCCGTGCCCTTATCGATATGTCCGACTCACCGGAATTCAGGGTCAACGCCATCTGTCTGCTTTTCCAGAACGAACTGTTTCCGTATCTTGATCATGGAGACTTCTCGGAATGTATGCGGATCATGGAGCGGTATCGTGATATTCTGTATGATAAGGAGGCCTCACTGACCCCCATACGCAAAAGCGAACTGCTGCTGTATACCGCACTCATATATATAGGAAGGCGCGACTACACGGCGGCGCGGCGACAGATATTGAAAGCGATGATAGACCACAATATCCGCTATCTGCCGCTGATGCGCACGATACGCCTTGTACGTCTCATCGCCTACTATGAGACTCAGGAGCATGAGTCGATACATCGTGAATCACAGTCGATACTGCGCGGTCTGTCATCGGGCAGGGAACGTACGTTCCGTACTGAACGCTTTGTCCTGCGGTTCCTCCGACGTAACAATCTGCCTGTGATGCCAGGTGAGCGCAAAGCACTATGGAACAGCATGATGACCGAAGTCGCCGAATTGCACGGAGACATCTACGAACAGCAGTTGTTACGCATCTTCGATTTCACAGCATGGGTCGAGTCGAAGATACTGCGCATGCCGCTGAGCGATGTCATGCACCGCAACGCCTCCGCCCGTTCGCTGTTATAATATGATGCAGACAGCCTGTAGCTGTTATTATAACACAAATTGTATATTTAATACCGTTTTCCAGATGCTATGATTTATATATTTCAAAGCATTTTTAAAGTGTAATTATATTTATTTAAAGCGTATTATAATTTATTATCTGATTTTGGAATTATATAATCGGAATACTTTTGTATACATGTGCGCGATTCAATTGAATAATTTTACATCGCCAACAAATCTGATAGCACATGGATACAGAAACTATACGCCGACCCAAAATAGTGGTCATAGGAAGCTGCAATACCGACATGGTCGTGAAAGCACCCGCATTGCCATTGCCCGGCGAAACCATATTAGGCGGTACATTCAGCATGAACCCCGGAGGAAAAGGTGCCAATCAGGCCATTGCGGCGGCACGTCTCGGCGCCGATGTGACATTCATCTCGAAAATAGGTTATGATCTCTACGGTCTGAACGCCGTTGAGATATACAGGTCTGAGCGCATCAATACCGAGTATATTTTCACCGATCCCAAACATCCGAGCGGTGTGGCACTGATCTCGGTCGACTATTCAGGCGAGAACAGTATTATTGTCGCTCCCGGGGCCAGCCGCTCGCTGACGCCGGAGGATATCGACAAGGCCGAGGCCCGGATTGCTGACGCCGATATCGTACTGATGCAGCTCGAGATACCGGTCGAGACAGTTGAATACGCGGCCGCCATGGCCAGAAAATATGGAGTTTCGGTTGTTCTGAATCCTGCTCCGGCCGCAATTCTCAGCGAGGCACTGCTTCATAATGTCGGAGTGATACTTCCCAACCGGCTTGAGGCCGAAATGCTTTCCGGTATAAAGGTCAATGACGAGCAGACGGCATGGCTCGCTTCCAGAGCTATCGGCAACAAAGGTATAGGCGATGTGGTGATAACACTGGGTCGTGACGGAGCCTTTGTGAAGGACAACGACGAGTATACCATGATTCCGGCATGCAATGTCGAGGCCGTTGATACCACAGGTGCAGGCGACGTATTCTGCGGTGCGTTCAGTGTGTGCCTCGCCAGGGGACTGCCTCTTAAAGAGTGTGCCGAGTTTGCCAACACGGCCGCATCCATAGCCATCACACGCATCGGTGCGCAGAGCGCCATTCCATACATGTCCGAGGTGAACCTCGCCATCGGCAGACAACGTCGCGAAACCTCCGGAGACACCGAAAGCGCAGATTATTGATCCGGCTTCTCCACGCCGCAAAGATGCCGCGCAAAGAAATATCAGGTCAGGAATGTTTATATCAGACACTTACATTAACTTAATCAAATCACATTATCAGCAATGAAAGTATTAGTAGCAGGAAGTTCAAACGTGGATCTTGTCGCGAGGGTAAAGAAATTTCCCACTCCCGGCGAGACCATAGGTGGCGCCCGGTTCATGCGGAATCTCGGCGGGAAGGGAGCCAATCAGGCTGTAGCGGCGGCACGCATGGGCGGAGACGTGACATTTGTCACATCACTTGGAAACGATGCCTATGCCGGGAGTATCCGCGAGGCATTCGCCAGAGAGGGTATCGAGACAGGCCACATAACCGAAGATCAGGCAAATCCTACAGGCACGGCGATAATACTCGTCACCGACTCAGGCGAAAACTGCATCGTGGTAGCTCCCGGAGCCAACAGTTCGCTCACGCCCGATACTATACCCTGTATAGATACCCTCATAGACGAAGCCGACATCATCGTGCTGCAGGCTGAGATTCCATACGGGACAAATAAATTCATTGCACAGAAAGCATTTTCAAAAGGTAAAAAAGTTTTGTTTAATCCGGCTCCGGCATGCCATATCGACCCGGAGTTCATGAAAGCGATCTCCATTCTTGTGGTCAACGAAACAGAGGCCTCATTCATATCCGGAATCAGGTATGACTGTCTCAACATCGAGGAGATAGCCGACGCTCTGATCAGGGCCGGAGCGCCGGAGGTCGTGATCACACTGGGAAGTCAGGGCGTATACATGAAAAACAGCACCTCCGCCGTCATGATCCCTGCCCGTAAAGTGGATGTCGTCGATACGACAGCGGCCGGCGACACTTTCTGCGGGGCACTCGCAGTAATGTGCGCTGGCCGGGATCTTGACAGGAAAGCACTCGAATTCGCCAACACAGCGGCCTCGCTTACTGTCACAAAAGCCGGTGCCATATCTTCAATACCATATCTCGACGAAGTAAAAAAACTAATATCAACCACTTAAAATCATTATCATGAAAATGCTACCAAGAGTTCTCGCTCTTTATGTGCTTGCGGGAGTGGCTGCATGCGGTCTCAATGCATGCGACGATGATGACACCGCCGTTGCGGTGCCGGTCGCTCCTATCCTTAAGGAAGTAACCCTACCCGGCGAGAAAGATATTGTGCCGGGCGGCGAGATCCGGATCCAGGGTCTGGGATTCTCCAGTGAAGACAATGTGATTCTCATCGACGCGTCGGGAAAGGAAGAATCAATTCCTGTCTCTGAAGTCACCGATTATCACATCAAGGTAATAATACCGGTATCGGCCGGCGGAGACTATAAGGTCGCCATCGAACGCGCCGGCAAACGTACGGTGCTCAGCGGCACACTGCGTGTACCCATGATCGTACCTCTCACCGATGTGGTGCTTCCGGCCGCGGCCATAGCACGTGACGGCAAGGTGTCTATACAGGGAAAGGGATTCGCTCAGGGAGACAAGGCTGTACTGTTCTCAGGCTTCTATCCTGCCGGAGTGGAATTCGAGGCTCCGCTCACACTCACCCCTGAGGGCGCGGAGTTCACACTGCCGGCCAATACATATGGCGTGAACTCGGTAATTATCGAGCGCGGCGACCGCAAGAGCAATATCGGCACCGTCACCATAGCCACTAATGTAGGTGACAGGCTGGGCGGCGGAGTCGTATACTGGGTCGACGGAAACAAAGCACATGGTTTTATTGTAAACATGACCAATATCGGCAGCGGTACTGATCAGTTCGGTCCGGAGCGGGACCTGTCGGACAAGGTTGCATTCGGTTCGGACATGGGTACAGGTAAAGACAATACCGACAAGTATGTCGCCAAGTATGAGTCTCTCGTCGAGGCCAACGGCTGGCCTGAGTGGGTTGGCGTCAGGGTCGCCGCACAGATTGCCCGCGACAACAGCGCCACTGCTCCCGAAGGTGTCTATACCGACTGGTTTCTACCTTCACGCCAGGAGCTTATAGAAGTCTTCAGGGTCAAGAAACTTCTCGCTGAGAAAGGTGTCAGCATAGCCCCCAACAACTACTGGACATCGACCGAGGATCAGGGGTGGTCGGCTTTCTATGTCAATTTCTATGAGGAGACCAACCTCATATCGGAGATCTGCAGCAAGAGCGGCTGGAAGATCGGAGTCCTGCCCGTACGCTCTTATTAAATTCAAACCAGTGAAACGAATATCATGAAACGTCATATATTATATCTGTTATCAGTATTGATAGGCTGTGCCATACTGCAGGCCCGGACCATCAGTGTAACCGGAACCGTAACCGGTCCGGATGATGAGCCTATACCGGGCGTGGTAGTATCCGTGGCCGGAAAGAAAGCAAACACCGTCACCAATGTCGACGGATTATATCAGATCAAAGCCGACCAAGGCCAGACTCTCGAGTTCCAGTTTATCGGAATGGCCCGGCGCAGCATAACGGTAGGCGACCGGTCCGTTATAGACGTGAAGCTTGAGGCCGAAGCCACGATGCTTGACGAAGTTGTAGCCATCGGTTATGGTGTATCTAAAAAGAGCGACCTCACGGGATCGGTATCATCAATCAAGTCGGAGGAACTCTCCAATGCCAGGATCGGAACCGTAACCAGTGCTCTGCAGGGTCTGGCGGCCGGTGTGCAGGTTACCATAGGATCGGCTAAGCCGGGCGGTGACGCTTCGGTGGTCATACGTGGCGTGGGTACGCTTAATGCCGGGAGCACTCCGTTATATATCGTCGACGGCGTACCCGTGCAGGATGGCCTGCAGGACCTCTCGGCCAACGATATAGAGTCCATCGAGGTACTGAAAGACGCATCGTCGGCCTCGATCTACGGTTCGCGCGGATCGAACGGTGTTGTCATCGTGACCACAAAGAAAGGCAATACCGGTAAGGCCCGTGTCACAATAAACGCTACCTACGGTATCCAGAAGATGCTCAACAAGCAGGACCTGATGAATGCCCAGCAGTACTATGAGCTGGTATCGATGGCCAAGCCCGACTATAAATGGACATCGGCTGAACTGCGACTGCTGAGCCGCGGCGAGTCGACCGACTGGCAGGACGCCGTGACACAGGACGGCAGTTTCCAGAACTATAACATCTCGATTTCGGGAGGTAAGAATGACACCAATCATTTCTTTGGAGTCGACTGGTATGACCAGACAGGTACTATACGAAACTCGTCGTTTGAGAAGCTTACCGTGCGGTACAATGTCGATTCCCGTATCAACGACTGGCTCAGCTATGGTGTGCGCGCCAATTTCATAGAGTCGACACTGAAAAATATCAACGAGGAGTCGGACCCCAGCTACGGAACATTCCACAGTGCCATCACAGCCCAGCCGACAGCTCCTATATACAACGAGGATGGCAGTTATTTTGACGGTTTCCTGAATACAAAAGCCAATCCTGTCGCCATTGTCGATCTGCTCGACCGAACAACGAGCAAGACCCGTATAGTAGGATCGGCCTACATCGAGATCGAACCGGTAAAGAACCTGAAGATACGCAGTGACAACGGTGGCGAGATCGTGATGTACCGCGTCAAGAACTATGAGGACGGACGTATGGGCCAACATTATAACGCATCGGGCCACGCCAACGTCATGACCAACAAGAAAGGCTATTACCAGACTGAGAATACTGTCACCTACTCGTTCAGCCTCACGGATAAACACCGTTTCTCGGTAATGGGCGGATTCTCGGCCTCGAAGACAAGCTACGAGGAGGTGACGGCCGACTCCAAGGACCTGTCCCCGATACTCAAGTACAACAATCTCGGAGGCGCCGCAGAGCATGGCCCCAACGGATCTTTCGCCGTGTCGTCGAGTCTCGTATCGTTCTACGGACGTCTCAACTATAACTTCGACAACCGCTACCTTGCCACAGTCACAATGCGTGGCGACGGTTCATCCAAGTTCGCTCCCGGCCACCGCTGGGGATACTTCCCGTCGCTGGCTCTGGCATGGCGTGCATCAGAAGAAAGCTTCATCAAGGAGAACACCGATATCATTTCCAACCTCAAGCTACGGCTCAGCGTAGGCCGTCTCGGCAACCAGAACATATCGGAATTTGCCTATGCCGCACGTGTAGCCCTCGGCGGTTCCTCGCCAAGCTACATATTCGGTGACGCCCTTGTAAGCGGTTCAGTACAGTCATCGATCCCTAACCCTGAACTCACCTGGGAGAAAGCCAATCAGCTTGATCTCGGAATCGATTTCGGCCTGTTCAACCACCGCATCTCAGGCACTGTCGAGACCTACTACAAGCGCACGACCGATCTGCTGTGGAGCGTACCTCTGCCGCTGGAATCGGGATACGGCACATCACTTACCAATATCGGCAAGATCGACAACAAGGGTATTGAGTTCACTCTCAGCACACTCAATATAAATACAAAAAATTTCACATGGCAGACATCGTTCATGATCTCGTTCAACGACAACAAGATCAAAGAACTCTACGACGGTAAGACCGACGTGAACAAAAGCCTCTTCACCGGACGGCCGATAGCCCAGATATACTGTCTGAAATCTCTCGGCATATGGCAGGCCAACGAGGCCGCACAGGCCGCACGCTACAATGCCCAGCCCGGCGACCGCAAGATATATGACGCCGACAACAACGGCGTTATCAATGGCGATGACCGCCAGTTCTGCGGCACGTATACTCCGAAGTACTTCGGCAGTTTCTCCAATACCTTTACATACAAAGGATTTGATCTGACCGCCTTCTTCACATTCGCCGGCGGGCACATGATCAACAATTCACTGCGTGCCTCGCTCAATTCGTTCAACGTATGGGGCAACATGAGCGAGAACTACTACAAGTATTACTGGCGTCAGGACAGGCCCAACAACAAGTATCCCGCCCCTCGTGTAGGCAGTGCCTATGCCGACGGTGCCGGAACAGACGCAAACATGCAGAAGGGCGATTACCTGAGACTGCGCAATCTCGAACTGGGCTACACACTGCCCGACCAGACCCTGCGTGCGATGAGGATGACAAAACTACGTGTGTTCTTCTCGGTACAGAACCTGTTCACTGCCACCGAGTTTACCGGTTTTGACGTCGAGTCGAGCAACAACACTAACCCCTACCCGAACTCCCGCAGTTTCATCGGCGGCATATCGGTCAATTTCTAATAACTAAATTCTGATTCATGAAAAAGCTATTTATCATACCCGCTCTCTTAGGTCTGGCGCTGACTTCATGCGACAGCTATCTCGACCTCGAGCCCAAAAGCGTACTGACACCCGACAATGCCTACCAGACTCCATCTGACTGGGAGAAAGCCCTGTACGGAGCCTACGGATCACTTCAGGAAGTGTTTGTCGGCAAGTATACCATCACTCTCGGCGAGTTCGGTACCGACGAAGTCATACCGTTCGACATGGGATGGGCCGCATACTCTCAGCTGCACTACTATACATTCTCGGCAGGACATGAATTCCTCGACAACCATTACCGGGTGTGTTACGAGGGCATAAAACGCTGTAACGGTGTGCTGGACATGCCGGCCGGAGCCGTATCGGCCGAGACATACAACAGTATCATCATGCAGGCACGCTTCCTGCGCGGTGTATACTATTTCTCTCTCGTGAAGATGTATGGCGGCGTACCGCTGTGGCTCAAAGCTTCGATCGACAAGGACAATATCATGATTCCACGCGCCACTGTCGATCAGGTCTACGAAGCTATCGTGGACGACCTGAAAGCCGCGCTCGGACTCCCCGACACATGGACCGCTCCACAGGACAAGGGACGTGTGACCGGTTCTGCGGCAAAAGCCATGCTGGCAAGGGTCTACCTGCAGTGGGGCAAGCACCGTGAAGCACTGGAATACTGCAACATGCTTGACGGAAAATTCCGGCTCTATGATAATCTGAAAGACATCTTCGATCCTAAGAACAAGAATCAGGAGATCGAGAATATCTTCGAGATACAGTTCAAGCACTCCGGTGCATGGGGACTCGAGGGAAGCCTGCAGGCCAACTACTGGGGCCCGCGCGGTGTAGGCGGCCCAACGGCCTTCGGCGGATGGGGCGGATTTGGTCCCACGCGCTATCTCTACGACTCGTATGATGCTAAAGACAAACGCCGCGACGCATACTTTTTCACAGAATTCGGAGGCGTGGTACAGGATCCGCCGTCGACAAGCAAATTCTTCGATTCAGAGTATGGCAATGAGATCGAGGATGACAACGTCAACTACATAATGATACGCTATGCCGATGTCCTGCTCATGAAGGCCGAGGCTCTGAACGCCATGGGCGATACCTCCAACGACAAATATGACGCTGTCAACCAGATACGGCGCCGCGCCGGGCTGGACGACATCACTGCCTCAATGAACCTGAGCAAGGAAGACTTCGCCGGCCTCGTGCTCGAGGAACGTCTGCACGAACTCTGCTGCGAGCATGTGCGCCGCGACGATCTGGTACGTCATGGAAAACTGGTCGAATACATGCGGGACCACGCGGGAGTCACCCTGCAGCCACACCATGTCCTCTACCCCATACCCCAGGCAGCAATGGATGCCAACGAGGCCATCAGCGAGAACAACCCCGGATACTGATTTAAATCTCACTACAACAATTCAACATGAAAAATATATTTGAATATACGTTAGGTCTCATCCTTGCCGCAGGACTCGTATCCTGCGCCGGGGAGGACCACGGAGTGCTCCCCTACATAGAGGGCGGCAACGTAACAGTCAACGACAACGGCACAGTAACAGTGAACCCCACACCCTGTTCATACGCTTTCCGCAACCCGATGAAAGGTCTGCGCGAATTTTTCGGCGCCGGCTATGACCGTGTGCGTGACGAGTATCCCTACCCCTACGGTACGATCATCAAGGAATACATGCCCTGGTGCGATCTCGAGGGCAAGGAGAGCGACGGTGTAGATAAGATCATAGCCTACAGCAACCACCGCTGGAAAGGCATTGAGGACATTAACGTCAAGGTCATTCCGCGTATATACATAGTGTGGATGGAACCCTGGCACGGAGGTTATGCCAAGAACACATATACCAGTCACCCGGATGATCTTAACGGCTGGCACTGGCCGAGCGACATCCCCGGCGAGACATTCGATGCCGATGACGAGAGCAAGCCGATGACGGGGGGCTATGCCGACCCGACATTCCAGGAACGCGTAAAGAAACTTGTGGCCAAGGCAGCTCAGGCATGGGACAACGATCCCCGCGTAGCATACATCGAGATGGGTATCATCGGTGAGTTCGGTGAACATCATGACCCTGACATCACCACCGTCTGGGCGCCACATGACCAGCCTGATCATGTAGCCGACCGCACTTGGATCCCCGGAATCGAGAAAACCCTCGGCGATGCTTTCAGCCAGGGATTCAGAAACAAGAAAGTGATGGTCAGATATGCCTATGAGTTCAACGACTATGAATTCGGTATCTACTGGGACTCCTGGTCTGAGAAAAACGAAGAGGAACGCGGTTACAAGGCTATGAAGAAACTCGGTGACCGATGGAAGACTCAGCCCATAGGCGGCGAGATAACCTGGAACTGGGGGCAGATGTCACAGTTCCACTCATTCGAGGAATGTGTCGGAGACCCTGTCAATCAGGATCTCGTGATATCACATATACGTGACCTGCACTGCAATCATCTGGGAGGTGTGACCTGGGCCAATTTCAATGACCCCACATTTATTCCCAACGCCGACCTGCTGCAACGCACGATGGGATACCGCTATCTGATATCGGATTTCACCTATACCGGCAGCGTGAAGCAAGGCGACAGGATCAAGGTATCGTTTGATGTCACCAACATCGGCTCATCGCCTTTTTATTACGACTGGCCGGTAGAGATCGCAATGCTTGACCCCAAGACCCATGAGGCAGTATGGAAAAAAACTCTCTCAAGTCCGAAGACCTCCCTGTGGATGCCCGGCGACAACTGGGACAACACCGGCAAAGTCTACCGTGACGCAGCGCCTGTGAGCCGCGTAGAGGAAGAAATAACCTATGACGGCACTCTCGACACCGGCAGCTATATACTGGCTGTCTCGGTCAACGATCCGGCCGGCAACATGCCGTCATTGCGCTTTGCCATAGACAACTACTTCGAAGGTGGCCGCCATCCCATGGGTTATATCGGAGTAAACTCCGAGCCGATCAGATACGAGGTTGAGCAGACTGCATTCACCGATCTGCGCAATGACCGAACACTGAGATACAAGGTCGACTGATCATGCTGACCTTTTCAGGAATATCACACAACAGTCTCAGACCGTAAGAATGAAAATATTCACTATACCGGCTCTTGTCACTGCGTCGCTGGCTTTCATGACGACAGCCTGCGCTCCCGACACAGCCACAGTCAGCTACGATGAATATCCCGAAGCATTCCGGAACCCGATGAAAGGGTTCCGGGAATTCTTCGCTCCGGGTTACGATCCCGTACGCCCTGAATATCCCGAGCCATACGGCTCTATGATCAAAGAATATATGCAATGGAACATGATCGAGAATGACCCTGACGACGGCGTCGACAAGATCATAGCCTACAGCGATCACCGCTGGAAAGGTGTGGAGGATATCAACGTCAAGGTTATTCCGAGAGTGTTCCTCGTATGGCTCGAACCATGGCATACAGGCACACCGAAGAACCCGTCCAATCCCGACGATCTCGTAGGATGGCACTGGCCTAAAGGCATCCCGCCCGAGGTCTCACCATACCGGCTCATAGAGGGTACCGTAATGGCTACGGTAGATCCGGAGGATAAGATGACCCCGATAGTGGGCGGATACTTCGATCCGGCTTTTCCCGGACGTGTCGAAAAACTCGTGGAGAAGCTCGGCGAGGCCTGGGACAACGATCCTCGTGTAGCATATGTCGAGATGGGAATAATCGGAGAGTGGGGTGAGCATCACGACCCGGACATATCGACCTACTGGCCGCCACATGACGAGCCAGAGCATGTCGACAACCGCACGTGGTTGCCGGGCATCGAGAAAACCCTCGGCGATGCTTTCACCAAAGCGTTCAGAAACAAGAAAGTAATGGTCCGATACGCCTACGAGTTCAAAGACTATGAGTTTGGAATCTACTGGGATTCATGGTCACAGCCACAGGAGATAGTTCGCGGATATGAAGAGATGCGTAAACTCGGCAACCGATGGAAGACACAGCCCATAGGCGGTGAGATAACCTGGAACTGGGGTGATCTGGCCCGGTTCAGGAGTATGGAAGAAGTTGTGGCCGACAGCGCTACGCGGGTATATGTCCACGAGCAGATACGCAATCTGCACTGCAACCACCTTGGCGGCATCACGTGGGCCGACTGGAGTGACACCGTGTTCATGAAGAATGCCGATTACCTCCAGCAGGCAATGGGTTACCGATTCGTTGTCAGGGAGTTCCGGTATCCGAGAACTATCAGTAGCGGTAAAGATTTTGATATCGGTTTCTCGGTAGTGAACACCGGTTCATCTCCATTCTACTACAACTGGCCTGTGGAGATAGCTCTGCTTGATTCTGTCACACATGAGAGGGCAGGCGGTACGGTGTTGCACGGAGTCGACATATCACAGTGGATGCCGGGTAACGACTGGTCGGTCGAGAATGACCGCTACATGCTGGCTCCGGAGGTATATACTGTCAATGAGCGTATTAATATAAGTGATATTGAGCCGGGAAGGTATATACTCGCCATGGCTGTGCTCGATCCGGCAGGTATGAAGCCGTCGCTGAGGTTCGCCAACGAGAACTACTTCGAGGGAGGGTATCATCCCATGGGCTATGTGAGCGTGGACAGCGATCCCGTGGAAGGTGACACGCGGGTGGACCGCTCGGAGTTCTTTGATATCAAGAGTGATAAAACGTTGAAATACACATATAAATAATTATAACCATGATGTATCATAGACTATTGATTCCGGTTGCGGCCATAAGCATGCTGCTGAGCGCCGGATGCGGCAGGACACCATCACCGACCGTACAGACACCTGTGCCGGTGATATTTGATACTGATGTAGGTAACGACATCGACGATGTGCTTGCCATGCAGATGCTGTTCAACTACGAGGACTCGGGTAAAATTGATCTGTTGGGTATAACAATCAGTAAATCTAACCCTTACGCTATTCAGTATATCGATGGATATTGCCGTCTCCACGGTCGTCCGGACATTCCGCTGGGTTTTGCATATAACGGTGCCAATCCCGAGGACGGAGGCTATAACCGTCAGGTATTGGATACTGTTATAGACGGACGGCATATCCTTGAACCGGTACGCAGTATAGCCGACTCATTGCCTGAGGGTTTCCGTCTGCTTCGCAGACTTCTCGCCTCTGTGCCTGACAGCTCGGTCGTACTTATAGCCACAGGTCCCGAAACCAATATCGCACGTCTGCTCGAATCGGGGCCTGACGAATTCAGCCCGCTTGACGGCAGGTCATTGGCGGCCCGTAAGGTGAAACTGCTGTCGGTGATGGGCGGACTGTACGGTGACGAGTTTGACTTTCCCGAGTGGAACATAGTGCAGGATCTGCCTGCGGCACAGACTGTGTTCTCGGAGTGGCCGGGCGAGATGATCGCAAGCGGATGGGAATTAGGCAACAGGCTCCTTTATCCCAACCAGAGTATTCTCAATGACTTCGCGAACGGCGACTCTGACCCGCTGTGTGTCGCTTACAAAGTATATGCCGAGATGCCCTATGACCGTCAGACATGGGACCTTACATCAGTACTTCAGGCTATAGAACCGGACTCGGCCTGGTTCACACTCTCCGAGCCAGGTAAGATTGCCATCGACAGTATAGGCCGGAGTATCTATGCTCCCGAAGCCTGTGGCCGTCAGCGCTATATGTCAATTCCCGAAGCCTCGGTCGGCCGCACTCTCAGGGCTCTCGTGTCCAGAGTCACAGGCAAGGCAGAGCCGACTATGGGCGAATTGGAAAGTCCGGGTGAATAAATAATTAAAAATATTACTATTAAGTAAGTCGTAAAAATTAATTTATACTAAGCCGCATGGGCAAAATTGATTT
>CAJUBL010000011.1 GCA_910584665.1 uncultured Muribaculaceae bacterium
GCTGTGTCGCCGTATCGTCTTACTCTGGTTATGATGTCGTTTACCGCCATCTCTATTTCGATATCATCAGGCGTGTTTCTCCTGCATAGCTCGTCCCAGCTTTCTCGTGCGGGTCTGTTGATTATTTCCATTATTTTATGACATTTTCAAGTGCGAGTACCAGAATATCTGTCGCTCCTACTGTTTTCAGCCTCTCGACTTTCTCCCATAGATCTTTTTCGTGTATAACCACATGCAGTGATACCCACTCGGGGGCGGCAAGAGGCAGTATGGTGGGACTTTTCATTCCCGGTAAGATAGATACAGCTTCCTGTACGTGTATTTTCGGCAGATTGAAGAGCACATATTTCATTCCGCGGCTTTCGATGATTGATTGGAAGCGGAATTTCAGCTTGTCTATTTCCCTTCGCCTGACTTCATCAATATGTGGATTGGATATCAGTACTGCCTCTGAGTAAATTACGGTCTCCTCCTCTTTCAGACCGTTCTGAATCAGTGTGCCTCCCGATGAGACTATGTCAAAAATCGCATCGGCCATCCCTACTGCAGGTGCTACTTCGACCGATCCTGTTATCTCATGTACGAATGCCTTGATATTATTCTCGACAAAGTAATTGCGTAGGATTACAGGATAGGATGTTGCTACCCTCTTGCCGTCAAACCAGTTCAGTCCGGTGTATTCCACATTGTTGGGTACGGCGAGAGACAGTCGGCAGGTCCCGAAACCGAGTTTCATGCACACATCGACATCCTGTTCTTTCTCAAGCACTTCATTCAGACCCACGATTCCTATGTCGGCGACTCCGAGTGCGACAGCTTGCGGGATATCATCGTCCCGCAGATATAGTACATGAAGTGGAAAGCCCTTTGCATCGGAGATTAATTTACGGTGGCTTGCCGAGGCTGTGATACCTGCATCGCGCATAAGAGAGACGGTATCCTCATTAAGGCGCCCTTTGTTCTGGATTGCTATTGTCAACATATGTTTTGGGGATATTATATGGATATTCCTGTTATTCCCATGCCGGTGTTTAAATATATCGGCATTGATGATCAAAAAAAATAGGGAGAAATTTATACCTTGCTGTGATTGAAATTGAAGGTATGGATTAGAATAGGTCGGAAAGGACGCAATGTCGGTTGCGTCGATGATGAGACTTACTTGATATCTCAACAAATAAGCCTGTCGCGAATGATAATATGTTATCTGTTTTGTTCATTCAGATTTTGAAAAGACCTTTATTCCGCTACAAAAGTATAAAAATATCAGACATGATACTATTTTTTATTGTGTTTTTTATAAAAAATATTCATGCGTCGGTAATCAACATTATGTCCTGCAGGTTTGTTATAAAGATAAATTGATTCAGACTTTTATTTAATCATCTAAATTTTACTACTATGAAAGGTTTAAACATTGCACTCGCTGTTGTCGCCGGAGCACTTGCCGGAGCTACCGTAGGTATGTTGTTTGCCCCCAAGAAGGGAGCCGATACACGTTCTGATATCAAGAAATTCCTATGCCGTAAGGGTGTTTGTCTTCACAAGAAAGAACTTGATGATATCGTTGATGAAATTGCCGATGAGATTCAGTGAAGATGAGAATCGGTTAACTATTTAACTTACTGATTTAAAATTTGATGTTATGTGCAATAATAATTTGTTGTTCGCTTTTCTGGGCGGTGCTGCCGTAGGTGTCGGCGTTGCTCTGCTGTTTGCTCCCGAGAAAGGAGAAGACCTTCGTGAGCAGATTAAATCCATGTGTCGCAAATATGGCCTTGGTAAAGGAAAGGCTCAGGCTGAGATAGATCATCTTGTTGACGAGATAGCCGCCGGAGTTGCTGAGATCAAGAACTGATTAAGTACGGTATTTTACCGGAGTCGCCCGTCATTATTGGGCGGGTGACTCATTTCAACTATTTATGCCTATTATGGAGGAGACTAACAATTATTCATTACTTTATCGTCTTGCCAGGAGACTCTTCAGACTTAAAATTGAAGATGCCCGTATTGTACTCGCCGCCAAACTTACGAAGTTCCTATGTGCTTTTATATATGTGTATATAGGATTCATGCTGTCGCTTTGTCTCCTTGGTTTTATTGCTGTTGCTATCGGTCATCAGTTGTGTGAGATCATGTCTCCGGTGTGGGCTTATCTTATCATTGCAGCATTCTATCTGGTGCTTATTGCAGTTATATTACTCGTTAAAAAGTATATTATAGTCAATCCGATAGCCCGCTTTATTTCACGTCTTATTGTAGAACCGCCTAAGAATGACAGTCATGCATGAGAACAATACAAGAAATGAACACACCGGTAACAAGAGCCGACGCTGGAAAGGATATAATATTGATGAACTTGAGAGACTTCATGCCGTTAATACTGTAAGGTGCGGGATGATAAAAAAGCGGCTTGCTGTGACATACAATGGTATTATGGCCTCGTTTACATTTGCCGGATCTGAAAATTTCCATGAACGTTTTACAAAAACCGTGACATGGACTTCTTATGGAGTGCAGTTTTATAGATATGCCCGCACTATTATTTCATTGTATAGAAAAGTCAAAAAGACATTTGGTTCGACAACTCCGTCATCAACATCTGACGAAAATCAGGCTCATTGATTTTTAATGGTCATGTTGTAGTTATTGCTCTAAAATAGTAACTTTGTCGTTCCTAAGAGAAAATACTTATGAACGATTACAATGAAGTAAGAATCGATGCCGTGCCATGCAGCGAAATTGTCACCGACGTGCTGGCATCCATGTTGTGTGATATAGGATATGAAAGCTTTGTCCCTGACAATAAAGGACTGACGGCATATATACGTCATGAAATGTTTGATTCATATGCAGTGGATACGGTTGTTGATTCTTTCCCATTACCTGAGGTTACTCTCACATGGCATGACGGATTCATAGAAGGGCGTGACTGGAATCACGAATGGGAGAAAAATTATTTCAAGCCTATTGTTATCGGTGATGACAGGTGCGTCATACATAGCTCGTTCCATACAGATATACCATCCTGTGAATATGATATTGTGATTGATCCGAAGATGGCGTTCGGTACCGGTCATCATTCTACCACTTCGCTCATAATAGGCCATCTGCTTGAACTCGACTTCAGAGGAAAGAGTTTGCTTGATATGGGGACAGGAACCGGAATACTTGCCATTCTTGCCGCCATGAGAGGCGCGTCTCCTGTCAGTGCTATCGAGATTGATCCCATGGCGTATGCCAATGCTGTCGAGAATGTCGCGTATAATGGTCATCCGGAGATTGATGTCAGGCTCGGTGATGCAACGCTTCTTTCCGATACCGATAAAGTGGATATAATGCTCGCCAACATAAACCGTAATATAATATTGGCTGATATTGACAGGTATATCAGTGCCTTAAAACAAGGAGGCAGATTATATCTGAGCGGTTTTTATGTGAACGATGTTCCTATGATTGAGGCAAAGGCTCATCCACTCGGTCTTAAAACCGTATCAGTACGCGATCTTAATGACTGGTGTTGTCTTGAAATGGAAATGACAATATGAAAAGGATACTGTTATCACTCGGCATTGCAATCGCTTCATGCTCCTGTGCTTTTGCTGACAGATCTGGAGGAGAGGTGTCAGCTGTAGATGTCGTAACATGTGACAGGTCGCATTCCCGTGTTACTGACAAGCGTTTTGCCTGGGGTATCGGTGCTGGCAGTGCCATTGATATGACCGGAAATGACATGTCGGCTCTCTGTGTCAACGCATACTTTGGCTATAGCGGTCCGTACGTACGTTTTGCAGGTATTGGCGCAGGTATAGATATGATGGTCAGCAGCAACTCCAACTCCTATCCGGTATACGCTGTTTTCCGTACCGATTTCCAACCGGACATTCAGCTATGTTTCCTTGAATTGCGAGGCGGTGTCGCTTTCAGTAATATCGAGAGCTATTCCATGCAGACGACACCTTGTGGTGCTATAGGTATTGGTGTGACTCTTGCCAGGGGACGTACGTTCAGCAGCCACATTATTCTGTCATATAACTATACCAGGCTTGACGATATCCGTCTCGCTGAGGATCAGGGTGTAGTGCGGGTACACGATCTTCAGTATGCCTCGATAGGCATTGGCGTCACTTTCTGATATATTCGTTGACAGCGTCGGCACATCGTTCTCCATCGATCGCGGCCGATACAATGCCGCCGGCATATCCGGCTCCTTCTCCGCAGGGAAATAATCCCTTGATTTCTATATGCTGTAGCGTTTCCTTGTCACGTGGAATTCTTACTGGAGATGAAGTACGCGTCTCACATCCTATGAGGACAGCCTCGTTGGTAAGAAAGCCGTGTGATTTGCGGCCGAATTCCTTTAAACCGGCCTGTAACCTCCTGGCTATGAACACCGGCAATAAAAGATCCACCCGTGACGTATGTATCCCCGGAGCATAGGATGTCTCCGGCAGATCCGTTGATTCCATCCCGTTCACGAAGTCATACATCCTCTGGGCCGGAGCGTTCTGAGTCCTGCCGCTTTCTTCGTAGTATCGGAGTTCAATATCTTCCTGAAATCTCATTACTTTGAGATCGCCGTATTGTTCATAGCCTTTGAGATCCTCCGGCAACACTTCCACTACCATTCCCGAGTTGGACCAGCGGGTGCCACGGTTGGAGGGCGACATGCCGTTTACTACCTGTTGGCCGGGACCGCTTGCCGCCGGTATTATGAATCCTCCGGGACACATGCAGAAAGAATATACCGCCCGCTCTCCTATTCGTGTCAGCATGGAATATTCGGCGGCCGGAAGGTACTTGCCCCTGCCGTTTTTGCTGTGATACTGGATGCAGTCGATGAGATGTTGTGGGTGCTCGAGCCGTACACCTATAGCTATTCCTTTAGGCTCAATCTTTACATTGCGGTCTTTAAGCAGATTATATATATCGCGTGCCGAGTGGCCTGTCGCAAGAATCACAGGCCCGGAAAATTCTTTACCGTCAGCTGTTATGACACCGGTAGCCTTGTCTCCGTCTATGATGATATCAGTCACGCGTGATCCGAAACGCACCTCTCCGCCACATGATATTATATGCTGTCTCATGGCTTTGATGACCACCGGAAGCTTATCTGTACCTATGTGCGGATGGGCATCGATCAGTATGTTGTCCGACGCTCCGTGGGCATGGAATACTGACAGTATTTTGTCTACCGAGCCACGTTTTTTGCTTCTGGTGTAAAGTTTTCCGTCGGAGTAAGCTCCGGCTCCGCCTTCACCGAAGCAGTAGTTTGAATCAGAGTCGACTTCACCCTCTCTGGAGATTCGTGCCATGTCACGGCGTCGTTCATCGACATTCTTGCCCCGTTCCAGTACAACTGGTTTAAGTCCGATTTCGATCAGCCTTAGGGCGGCAAAGAGTCCTGCCGGACCGGATCCTACAATGATGACCTGCCGGGCCTCGGCGACATTCCGGTAATCAATGGCCGGATATGAAGGTCCGCTTGGTACAGGCTCTCCGATATAGACTGTTGCAGTTATGTTTACCATCACCCTGCGCTGGCGTGCGTCGACAGATCTTTTCAATATGCGGTAACCGCTGAACAATTTCTTCTCTATATGAGCCTGACGTGCGATTTCTTTGTCAAGCCGTTCCGGGGTATAGGCTATATCGGGTGTGACCCTGAGTTGAATCTCCTGAACCATTTTATATGTCTGACTTTGAATGTCTTTTTATTTTTGTCGTAATAGTGTTATGTATCGGGTATGTGATACCGCTGACAGCCTGCAAAGGTAATAATAACTCCCGAGATTATAACCTGTCAGGCATCATTCGTTGTCAATTAATTGTGTCGACATTACCGGTAGGTTGATTATTTTGATTACCTTTGACTCAATTTACTTTTCAGCGAAACAAAAAAAATATGAAAGCTGCGTTATTTGATCTTGATGGCGTTATTGTTGACAGCGAAGGCGCCTATACTGTTTTCTGGACTTCGGTAGGCCGTGACTATGGTTGTGCTCCTACATTCGCCTATGATATTAAAGGTACAAATCTTACAGATATTCTCAGTCGTTTCCCTTTAGAAAGTGATCGTGAGGAAATACGCCACAAAATTCATGATTATGAACAGACAATGAAATATCCTCTGTTCCCCGGCGTGATTGATTTCCTTGAAGAATTGCGTGGAGCCGGATTCAGAACCGCTCTGTATACAAGCAGCGATAACACAAAGATGTCGTTTCTCAGATGTCAGCACCCCACTCTTCTTTCGTTGTTTGACGCTGTCGTCACCGGATCTATGGTGACTGAATCCAAGCCTCATCCCGAAGGATATCTGACTGCTGCAGCACTTGTCGGATGTGATATACGCGACTGTTATGTGTTTGAAGATTCTTATCAGGGTATTGAAGCCGGTCGTCGTTCCGGTGCCAGAGTCATAGGTGTTGCCACCACCAATCCTGCCGAACGGCTTAAGGAAAAAGCCGACAGAGTCATTGACGGCTTTGTCGGCTTTGATGTGCATTCCATGCTTGATGTTTAGACGGTCTCCCGTCTGTGTCGGCATGACGTTCAGCAGGCTTTGAAACTCATGTCGAGGCCTTTGACCGAGTGGGTCAGGGCCCCTACCGATATATAGTCTACCCCCGTTTCGCCATATGCTCTGAGCGTTTCCAGTGTAATACCGCCCGACGACTCTGTTTCTGTTTGTCCGTTGATCAGTTTCACCGCTTCGGCAGTACGTTCGGGAGTGAAATTGTCAAGCATTATGCGGTCAACATTGGCTGCAAGAGCCTGTCTGATCTCGTCGGTGTTGCGTACCTCGACCTCGATCTTCAGATCACGGCCTGTCTCGGCGAGATATTTCTTCGCGGCGGCGACAGCCTGAGGTATACCACCTGCAAAATCTACATGGTTATCCTTGATGAGGATCATGTCGAAAAGACCGATGCGGTGATTCGCTCCTCCGCCTATCTTTACGGCTTCCTTTTCAAGCAGTCTCATTCCGGGCGTGGTCTTGCGTGTATCCAGCACTTTGGTCTTCAGACCTGCAAGACGCTTTTGATATTCATGTGTTGTTGTTGCTATGCCGCTCATGCGTTGCATTATGTTTAACATAGTGCGTTCGGTCTGAAGCAGTGATCTTACTTTACCTTCGACTGTAAATACCACATCCCCGGGGTTTACCTCGGCTCCGTCATTGATATATACAGTCATCTTCAGTTCGGGATCGAATTTTTCGAACACCTTGCGGGCAACTTCCACACCGGCCAGTATACCGGCCTCTTTTATGATGAGCCTTTGACGGCCGGTGGCATCCGCCGGTATGGTACTCAGTGTTGTATGGTCCCCGTCACCTACATCCTCGGCAAACGACAATGTCAGCAGATCATCTATTAATTCATCACGTGATTTCATAATCTTGTTCCCATTTATTAAATTTGTGCAAATTTAAGCTTTTGTACAAAGTTTTCCAATAAGCCGTTACATGAAAATTCAACTATTGGTAGTCGGAAAGACATCGACACCTTATATAAATACCGGTATTGACAACTATATGGGACGTCTGCGGCATTATGTGCCGTTTGAACTCAGGACAATCTCCGACATACGCAACACACGCCGTCTCAGCGGGGAACAGCAGTGTCAGGCCGAGGGTGAGCTTATACTGGCCTCACTGCAGCCGGGCGACTATGTGGTTCTGCTTGACGAGCGTGGCAAAGAATTTACATCGCGGGAGTTCGCACGTTTTGTAGAGAAACGTATAGCAACACTGTCACGTAACCTTGTGTTTGTTATCGGCGGACCATATGGTTTCTCCGATGCAGTTTACGAACGTTCCGACGACCGGCTCTCGCTATCCCGCATGACATTCTCCCACGAGATGGTTCGTCTCTTTTTTGTAGAACAGGTATATCGTGCGATGACAATACTGCGGGGTGAACCGTATCATCACGATTGAGGCAGGCTGTGTCAGCTATGCATCGAGTAACTTATAGCGTCTGCTATAAGCGGCATTATATCAGGATCGAGTCCCATTAGAATGAAAGCCTCCTTGTCAGACATCAGTTTTTCAGAGAATGCTTCCAGCGTAATGCCTCCCTGTGTAATACATAGCTTGTAGTAGTTGAGCGCATTGTTTTTATCGGCCATTGCCAATGCTAAATGTCCCATGTTGAGATAATCGTCGGCGGTGGCATTGTTGCCTGCTATATCGTCATAAAGTCTTGCTGCTTTGTCAAACTCACGCTTCATCATCAGGCACCATGCCAGTTGACGTTGAGCGCGGTGCTTCCTGTCATCAAGATAGTTTACCTTGTAATAATATTTTGAAGCCTTGTCATAATCTCCCATCTCGAGATAACAGTTGCCTATCGCCATCGAGGTGGATATCGATTCGACCTGTTCTCTGTCTGCAATACGTTTATAATAGTTGAGCGCTTCTGACGGATTTCCCAGCATGCGGTGACACAGCGCTATATGGCGTAGTGTCCATAGGCTCTCTGCATTCAGTAATTCGGCCTGTTCGTAATATCTGAGAGCTTCCTCATAGTTATACTCCTTTTCGAAACAGTAACCGATCTTCTCGAACAGCTGTATGTCCGGGTATGATAATTCCTCGATTGCTTTGAACAGATTGAGAGCATCGGCGTAATACCGGTGCTTGAAATAAAATTCGGCAATGGCGGTAAGACTCTCGATATCGTTGAACTCCTTGCTTATGGCCGGTACCGTTACGAGATTCAGATCGGTGATAAACGGATCTTCAAATTCCCCTTTGCGCCTGAAGAGCTTGAAAAACCGGTAAAGATCCTGAACATATCGGTTCATTATCGATGATCTTTGCCTGTTACCGTTATCCGGAAATGACGTTTGCATCTCAAGCAGTCCGTCTGTCTGGGCATTGAGCTGTCCTCTCAGCATCTCGCGTTGTGCTGCAGGTATATTTTTGAGAGACAGTGTGAATGAGTATTTGTCGCTGTTGCAGAAAACAGGGCTGTTTTCCAGTACTCTGACCATATCGCTGAGTTCTGCCGGAACATCCATGACTTCCTGACGTTCGGTACTGAAGGGCAGGAACCAGTGGCTTATCTCGTTGAAGAACGGGAATGACTTGAGATGTGCGAAAGTCGACATGAACACATCACCCCCCTCCAGCTGTATCTCAAACAGTTTCCTTATCTTGTCGGCTATTCCCGATTTTTCCAGCATCTCCTGCCACTCCGGATTCATATCGGGACTCCCGGCCTCAGTTTCCATATCCATTTTCTCGATGTCCCCGAACCTCTTTGTGATCTCTGGCCTGAGCCTGATCATCTCCGGTACGACCTCTTCCTGCATCGTACGGGTTATGCGTTCCGTATCGCGTGCTCTCACAAGTTCAAGGTACGCGTCGCGAAGGTCATTGTGCCAGTTGACGTTATCTGACAGCAGTCTGAGGCGTGACTTTACTTTTGAATCAACATCGCGGTCACGGTATTTGTATAGAGACAGCATAAGTGCGATGACAGCCACCGATGCGACATGATCATCACCGTTCTCGTATGCGTCAAGTAACAGTAACAGGCGTCGCGGGTCATTGTATTCAAGTTGACCGAGAAGTATTCCGGATGTTACGAACTGTTTGAACAGACTGTAGTAACGGTCAGATCTGTACATCTCCGACAATTGTTCGTAGTCCTCGTTGGATAGCGGCATTGTTGTCCATAGCAGGTTAAACAGATCGCGTTCTGTCTGTTCCCGCTGACGCCGGTTATCACGGCTCGCACTGCTGTCAGGCGACAGATTCGCTCCTGTTGACCAATAGTCGCGGCACAGTTTCTCATAGCGTTTCAGCATGCTTCCGATGGATTCCTTCACCGATTGATTGATATAACGCAGGGTATTATAATATAATGTAGACGATCCGTTTGTCAGCGCATGTCGTTCGAGTATGTCAAGCAGCTGATACATACGTGTGACAATATTGTCATATACCTGGCGTCGCGACGGGTCGGAGACTCCCCTCATGGCATAGTCGAGCATATAGCGGTACGACTCCTCCAGACGTACTGCCTCGTCTGTGGTCTCCCAGGTCATCTGTTGTTCTGAGAATTCTCTCAGCAACTTGAATGCAGTGGCCAGTCTGCCCGATTTTATAGATTGCAGGATAATATTTTTTTTGGAGTAAATATCTTGATTTTTCATAAAATTGAAAGCGTTTTCGATTTTAACAAACTTGGTTGCAAAAATCCTGCCAAATTAAGTGAAATATTGATTTATAGACAAGATTTAGCAAATGATTTTTTTTTTGTTTTTATCCGGATTAAGTATACATTTGCATCTGCATATTAAAAACAACCTTAAATTTTAATATATGGATATCAACAGAATCATGAACGACCTGGAAACCAAGCATCCGGGTGAGAAAGAATACCTCCAGGCAGTCAGGGAGGTCCTCCTGTCGGTAGGTGATGTTTACAATCAGCATCCTGAGTTTGAGCGTAACAGAATAATAGAGCGCATGGTTGAGCCTGACCGTATAGTAACTTTCCGTGTGACATGGATTGACGACAAGGGTGAGATCCAGAACAACATAGGCTATCGTGTGCAATTCAATAATGCCATTGGCCCGTACAAGGGCGGTATCCGTTTCCATGCTTCGGTAAATCTTTCGATACTTAAGTTCCTTGGTTTTGAGCAGACTTTCAAGAATGCCCTCACAACCCTTCCCATGGGTGGAGCCAAGGGTGGCAGTGATTTCTCGCCACGAGGCAGGAGCGATCGTGAGATTATGCGTTTCTGTCAGGCTTTCATCCTTTGTCTGTGGAAGAATCTCGGACCGGACCGTGATGTCCCGGCCGGAGATATAGGCGTAGGTGGCCGCGAGGTCGGATATATGTACGGTATGTATAAGAAACTCGTCGACGAGAATACCGGCACGTTCACCGGTAAAGGACTCAGTTTCGGCGGTTCCCGTATACGTCCGGAGGCAACCGGGTTCGGAGCGCTTTACTTCGTTCAGGATATCCTCAGACGTCAGAATGACTCGCTCCAGGGCAAGACTGTCGCTATCTCTGGCTTTGGCAACGTGGCATGGGGTGCCGCTCTCAAGGCTACCGAACTCGGAGCAAAGGTTGTCACCATCTCTGGTCCGGACGGATATGTATATGATCCGGACGGTATAAAAGGCGAGAAGATTGATTATATGCTTGAATTACGTTCATCGGGTGAGGATATCGTGGCACCTTATGCCGAGAAATATCCCGAAGCTACATTCTTCCCGGGAAAGAAACCGTGGGTGCAGAAAGTTGACATCGCTCTGCCATGTGCCACTCAGAACGAGGTTAACGGCGAGGATGCCCAGAATCTGCTCGATAACGGTGTGAAACTTGTAGCAGAGGTTTCTAACATGGGTTGTACCCCGGAGGCTATAGACGCATTTATCGCCGCCCGTATCACATATGCTCCCGGTAAGGCAGTGAATGCCGGCGGTGTTGCCACATCGGGTCTTGAGATGAGCCAGAACGCCGAGCATCTACAGTGGTCTGCGGCTGAGGTTGACGCCAAACTGCATGAGATCATGCATAACATACACCAGCAGTGCGTCGAGCACGGAACAGAACCCGACGGCTATGTCAACTACATGAAAGGCGCCAATATTGCCGGATTCATGAAAGTTGCCGATGCAATGATGGCTCAGGGTGTTATCTGATCTGATGCAGACACTCCCCTGGCGGAGTCCTGATTCATAACATTTTGGGGCCGATACCTTGTGTGTCGGCCTCAAGTTTTTTATTTTTGAAAAATATATTAATAAAATGTAAGTTTATTCAGATTTTTAATCTATATTTGAGCTCGAATTGATATAAACCTCCTTTAATACATGAAATTTATCCCCTTATTTTTATCAGCAGTCTTTCTCCTGTTGACTTTGCCGGGTTACTCTGCGGAATACGATATTGAAGGAGTGCTTGATAAGCTTGATGATGCGGTAGCAAACAGTGATTTCTATTATAGACGCAGAGCATATTGTATCGATTCGATAAAAAAATCGATGCCTGACTCTACTGTCAGTCTCAGAATTGCCCGTTACGAACGTATTGGTGATGAGTTTTCTCTGTTTGACAATGACTCAGTGCTTATATATTATTCACGGGGACTGAATGCGGCCATAGAGTGTGGCTGCGACTCGCTGATTGATGTTTTTCGGCTTAAACTTTCATCGCACATGCCGATAGCCGGATTTGTCACTCTCGCCACTACCTATTATGAATCGGTTGACACCGCAGGCATGTCAGACGACATGAAATATCTGTATTTCAGGTCGGGGCGTGATATGAACTATTTCATCGGCATTCTTTACCGGTCGTTTTCCTCTGACCCGGACATATGGACCCGGCATATTTTGGAGTGTCAGCGTAATATGATTGAATTTCAGGATAAGACTACCGATAGGTATTCGATGGATATGTGCGATTATTACTTCCTGACAAACCGTTCGTCACAAGCATGGGAAACGCTCATCATGCTTCTTGACCGTGCCTCACCCGATACATATATCTATGCCAGTGTGGCACGGTCTCTTGCACGTATTGCCGGTCAGCGTGGTGATACCGATGCCCTTAAATATTATCTTGCGGTCGCAGCCAGAGTCGACATCACGTCGGGCACACGCGAAGTCTCTTCGTTACAGCAGCTTGCCGCACTTCTCTTTAAAGAGAATGATGTGTACCGGGCCTATGGATATATGACGGCCTCTCTTAATAACGCCGCAGAGTGTAATGCAGTGGCACGTATTCGTGAAATCTCACCTCAGTTGCCTCTCATATCAAGATCACACGAGAAACTTATGGACTGGTGGACAGTAGCCTATGCCGTTATTATATCCGTGCTTGCCACCTGTATCATTGTTATTATAGTAATCGCATATTCACTTGTGCGCCATCTTAGGAGGATGAAAGCAATGCAATCCCGGCTTGTTGATGCCAACAGAGCCAAGGAAGTGTATATAAGCCAGTTCATGGTATTGTGCTCTGTATATATGGAAAAACTCAATCAGTTCAACAGTCTGGTTAACCGTAAGATCGGATCCGGGCAGACCGATGAGCTCTATCGGCTTACCAGAACAGGAAAACTTGTCGAGGAACAGACCAGAGATTTTTATCCTGTATTTGATGATGCGTTCCTGCACATATATCCCACCTTTGTAGACGAAGTCAACAGTCTTCTGTTGCCATCCGGGAAGATTGTATTGAAAGATGGTGAACGTCTCAATACCGATCTGCGCATCCTTGCCTGCATACGGCTCGGACTGGTTGACGCTAACCGGATATCCCAGATTCTCAACTACTCGGTCAATACAATATACTCTTACCGCAACCGGTTGCGTAACCGTGCCATAAACAGAGATACGTTTGAGTCCGATCTGATGCGTCTCGGATTGAAGTAAGGAGTCTAAAAAGACCGGGTTAGTGTCTCGGTATCGATAATTTTCAATACTAATAATCCGTCGGGTGTGTATGTCGGTGTCGATAGCGAGAACAGGTCGCTTAGCAGTCTTTCCATATCATCGGCTGATAGCGCCTGACCGCTTCTTATAGCCGTCGACCTGGCCATTGACAGAGCTATCTCCTGTTCCAGTGTCCCGGCAATGTCTGTGCCTTTTGTCGAGATGGCATCGATGATACCGTTCAGCAGTTCCACCGGATTGCTTTTTGCGACTATCGCCGGAATACCGTTTATAGCCCAGCTCCCTTTTCCTGCCTTGACAATGTCAAATCCGGTCTCGGTTATTCTGTCCTTGAAATCATTCAGCGTTACTTCCTGTCCCGGTGTCAGTGAGATCATCTCGGGAAATATCAGTGACTGTGTGGCATGGCTTTTACCTTTTACATCTTCGAGATACCGTTCATACAATACTCTCACATGGGCTCTGTGCTGGTCTATTATCAGTAATCCGGAGCGTGCCGGAGACAATATATATTTGTTTTTGAACTGCATAACGCTGCCATACTCGGTATTGCGGTTCTCGTCTCTGTCGTTGAACATGTCCATACTTCTGATGTCGTCCGTGATGTCAGGCTGTGCCATCATGAGGCGGCTGGTATCGGTCCGGTCTGTGTCATTGCCTGCGTTGTTCCATCGGCTGTATAGTCTGTCCCAGTCACTGAATGTACCCATGGTATCTTTTTTCCAGTTGAGGGCCGATGACTTTATACCTCTGGTATCCGCACTGTTGCCCATATAGTTTCTTACCGCTGAGGGAAGACCTGTTGTGCCTGCATCAAACGGATTGTATGTCTCCGCATCCTCTCCCAGATCAGGTTTATCGGTGATGGTTGGTGCGAAAACTGGAATTTCAGGAACATCGTCCTCCGAGAAATCCATCGCCGGCGCGACGTTGAATTTTCCTAACGACTCGCGAACGGCGGCTTCAAGTATCTGCCATATTGACTGTTCGTTTTCAAACTTTATCTCATTCTTTGTCGGATGTATGTTTACATCTATTGTAGCCGGATCTACTTCAAAGTTTATGAAGTAATTGGGCTGTACATCAGGCCCTATCAGTTTTTCATAACAATTCATGATGGCCTTGTGGAAGTAAGGGTGCTTCATATTGCGGCCGTTGA
Organism: uncultured Muribaculaceae bacterium; assembly: GCA_910584665.1. GTDB lineage: Bacteria > Bacteroidota > Bacteroidia > Bacteroidales > Muribaculaceae > JAAVFS01. The sequence goes on from CAJUBL010000011.1 coordinate 14,595, forward strand.
CAAAGAAGTACTGAAGCCAGTTGCGGCGTCTGGCACCCTCCGGAAGTCCGGCAAAACCGTTGATCCTTACTATCGAGGTCGATGTCTCTATGGGCAGAAGCTGTCGCTCCACGCTCTTCCCGAATAGCTGGCCGATGCGTTGTTTGAGACTTCCTGGCATCAGCTGGTGCATGATATTGTCATTATGCATCAGCATCAGTTCGTGATTGGGATTGACAAGTGCGAGCCGCTCGAATTCGTGAACTATATTAGCCAGTTCAACTGCGTCTTTCTTAAGAAATTTACGACGTGCCGGAACATTGAAAAAAAGATTTTTCACACTTATGCTTGTACCGGGCGTACATGCCTCCGGTTCTTGTGATTCAACCTTCGATCCGTTGATACACAGGCGTGTACCTATATTGTCATCTCTTCTCATTGTACGCAGTTCCACTTGAGAGACTGCGGCTATCGACGCCAGAGCCTCACCTCTGAAGCCCATTGTGCTCAGTGCGAACAGGTCAGCGGCGTTTGTGATCTTGGATGTCGAGTGGCGTTCGAATGCCATTCGTGCGTCTGTGCCGCTCATTCCCGATCCGTTGTCAACCACTTGTATCAGTGTGCGTCCTGCATCTTTAAGTATTATCTTTATGACAGTCGCGCCGGCGTCTGCGGCATTTTCTACAAGCTCTTTGACCACCGATGCGGGGCGCTGTATCACCTCTCCGGCAGCTATCTGGTTGGCTACAGAGTCTGGAAGTAATCTTATTACGTCGTTCTTCATTTTGTTCTGTTCTTCTCTTTACGAAATAAAAGTACTGCTTATCTGTCATATGGCCAAACACATGTTCATAAGTTTTTCCTTTTGTAAAAAACTCGCTACCTTTGTATCCGGTCTATGAATAGAGTGTTTGTTTTCAATCCGGAGAATGATTTGGCGCTTGCTGCCGGTTCGCCTCATTTCACACCTCCTGCCGCGGCTTTGCATCTTGCATCGGCTGGTGCCCTTCTTCCGTTGTGGTATGCCGGTTACGGCGACTTTGTACTCGCTCGTGATGCAGATATTTCCTGGATAGACAAGGTTGGCGGGATGTTTGGATTCGGAGCATGTGTCGTATCGGATGTTCCGGTTGACGCCGTGGATTTCAGGCCATGGGGATGGTCTGGATATATACGGCGGAAGTTGATGCTGTCCGGTGCGCCCGATTGTTGTCTGCCTGATGATGAACGTCTTGAATACATTCGTAAATATAGCCACCGGTATACCTCGGTGCTCATGCATAGGGCTGTTTCGCGTCTGACTCTGCCCTATCCGCTCCCGCCCGAACCGCTTATGGTAAGGGATGTCGCTGTAATTGTAGATCTGATTGAACGTGGTGTCTGCCTGTTTGTTAAGTCTCCGTTGTCGGGAAGCGGCCGTGGTATCCTTGATTCATGTTCAGCTCCATTGCGACAGATTGTAAGGCTTGCGTCAGGCGTGATTAAACGTCAGGGTGCTGTGTTGGTGGAGCGGCGACTCAATAAGATTTCCGATTTTGCCATGTTGTATGATTATTATGGTGGCCATGCCCGTTTTGTCGGATATTCATCGTTCTTCAATGCCGGATATTCGACCTATAGCGGTAATATGCTTATGTCCGATGAAATGTTGAGATCCCATATAGTCTCTTCAGGTATCCCTGCCGAGTGGCTTGATGTGACACGTGATGCCGTATCGTGCGCTCTTGAGTCGGTATTCGGTGACCGCTATGATGGTCCGCTGGGGGTTGATATGATGGTATATGACCGCAACGGCACCCCTTGTATTGCTCCGTGTGTGGAGGTCAATGTGCGTATGACTATGGGACGTGTGGCCCACACGCTTGCTTCCCGGTACATCGCTCCGGGGCTTAAAGGTGTCCTGAGGATTGTTCACAATCCTTCAGGAGTTCTTTCTGATGCGTGCGATGTGGTCGGTAACCGTCTCGTCGGCGGTTCGGTATTCCTTACACCACCGGACAACAATGATTTTGCTTTTCTTATGGAAATCCCGAAGTGATTTAAGAAACTGTTTAAATTAATATGATGCAGATTTGATCATAACTCCTGAAGCTTCCTGTATAAATCGTGAAGCGGCAATCCCATCACGTTATAGAAGCATCCTTCGATACCGGTTATGCCTACATAGCCTATCCATTCCTGTATACCATAGGCACCTGCCTTGTCCATGGGCTTGTAACGGTCTATATAGTACCTTATCTGCTCATCGGTCAGAGTATCGAACCGAACCTTCGTTCTGGTTGAGAAACTTACTGACCGGTCGCGTGTGGTGAGAGTTACTCCGGTCACCACTGTATGCGTCTTACCGCTTATCGCTTTGAGCATCCTTTCCGCATCCTCGCTGTCCTGAGGTTTGCCGAGTACTTTACCGTCAAGGATCACGACAGTATCGGCCGTAATCAGAACATCATTGACATCAAGAAGAGACCTGTCGTAAGAGTCGCGTTTTTTGCATGATAAGTATTCGGGTACTGCTTCGGCCGGCATATCGGCAGGATAGCTCTCGTCGACATCATGTAGTTCTACAACATGCATGTCAGTGTCCAGTGATCCTAACAGTTCGCGGCGTCTCGGCGATCCGCTTGCCAAAAGTAAATGTTTTCCTCTGATCATGATTGGGAAGATTGCTGCCTTATTTACCATCCGAAGGCTTTACCTTTGGTCATCCACTCTCCTCTCGCTCTCAATATCTCTTCGAGCAGGTCTCGGGCAACTCCCTCTCCTCCTTTTGCGGGAGATATGTATCCGGCTATCTCCTTGATATCTATCGCCGCATCGGCTGGCGATACTGCGAGACCTGCATATGACATGCACTCGTAGTCGGGAATATCATCTCCGACATAGGCGGTCTCCTCGGTAGAGATATTGTTTCTGATAAGCCATTCTTTGAGCAACGGGAGTTTATGTGAGACTTTGGTATATATATCCGTGACTCCTAACGCTGAGAAACGTTTGATGATGGCCGGGCTGTCAGCTCCGGTGATGATTATTATCCTCAGGTTATGTTTTACGGCTAACTGTATTGCATAACCGTCCTTGATGTTTACCATGCGGTTTGGCGTTCCGTCTATGCCTAACGGTATTGTCGATGGTGACAGCACACCGTCTACATCAAATGCTATTGCCTTGATCTTGAGTAGATCATAATTGATTTTGCTCATTGTATGTAGCGCTTCATTATCAGATTGGACAGCAGACCATATACTTCTTTGCTTTCGCCTGTAAGCTGTGACAGGTGTTCGGCTATTATATGTGTGTCTCCGCGGCGGGCAGGGCCTGTTTGTGCATCTATTGGCCTGATTGTGCCTATTTTGTTGAGAGTCTCTTCAAGTAATGGTTTAAGATAACTGATGCTTAGACCTTCACGTTGTAGCAGATCATCGGCTTCGGTCCACATATAGTTTACAAAATTACATGCGAACACAGCCGCGATGTGTAATGCTTTCCTTCTTTTGCTGTCAGCGGGCTCCACCACGTCCGATATACTGCGTGCGAGTGTCTTGAGAGCACCGAAGACATCGGGGGTATTGCCTTCAATGAAAAACGGGACCTGCTTTATCTCAAGTTTTGCCTGCTTGGAGAATGTCTGTAAAGGATAGAATACTCCGTAGCGGGTTTTATGACTTTTGAAGACATCCATAGGTATGCTGCCCGATGTGTGGGCCCATATTCCATGGTCCGGTGTGTGTGTCGCGACTTCAGCTATTGAATCATCTCTGACACTTACTATATACATGTCGGCTTCTTCCGTGATTTCCGACAGGTTGTCTGTAGCTATTCCGGGGCAGCCTATTGCGTTTCCGAGTGCGAGAGCATGTTCGGGAGTTCTGCTGTAGATCTGGACAATCTCGTTATCTTTGTGGAGCGCATGAACCAGATGGGTTGCTACATTGCCCGATCCTATAATACAGATTTTTGTCACGGCCGTTGTGTCCACTGATTGATGTGCACCTGCTCCCATTTGAGCTTGTCCAGTGCCTGAGGTTTACGTTCTTCGGCCGGATGTCCTATGGCGAGAATGCACACAACGGGGAGGGTATCCGGCATTTTCAGCAGTTCCTGAACATATTCTTCGGCCGGAGTTCCGTCGGCTCCGTAGCGGTCACGTACCTCTATCCAGCATGATCCGAGGCCAAGATCTGATGCCTGCAGCTGCATGTACGATGCCGCTATTGAGGCGTCCTCGATCCAGGGATCGGTAGACGATGGATCCACTGCAACCACTATTGCAAGCGGTGCGCGTCCTATCGGTTCGCAGGCACGTTCTTTGCAGTGGCTGAGTCGTTCCAGAGTGTCCTTGTCATCTACTACAATAAACTGCCATGCACGCGAACTTTTTGATGTGGGGGCCATCAGTCCGGCCTCCAGAATCATCCTGACATGTTCCTCGTCAATAAGTTCTGAGGTAAAATGTCTTATACTGCGTCGTTTGATTATGAGTTGCTGAAAGCTTTCCATGTAGTACGGGTTTATCTCCCTGACGGGGTAATTATTCTTGTATGCTGAATTGGTATGATGGTTGTTCACTCGGTCGTCATAGCACATGGCCATGCTCCGGGATATTTCTCTTCGAGCCCGGCGTCGGCAACATCCGCCACACTTGCTCCTGTACGGGCATATACCCGATATCGGCCATTGTTCTCAAACATCCCTATGGCATCGTCGCCGGCCTGTGCCATGAACTGATGTGCCTGTTCGATATTGGCAAGAGACGCTATTACCAGACAATACTTATCGGACGGCGTTTCGGGTTCGGCCTCTTCAACACGTGGTGCGGATATCAGCAGGTCCGGATGTATTTCTTCTGTCATATCGGCTTTCGGTCCCTCGGTATCTATGGGGCATACCGATGCTTTCACTATAGTTTCTCTGCCGGGTGTAGCCAGCGGCGTCGATAATACAATCCCTACGCCAAGCAGTATGACAAGCATGGCCGCGTAGCGCATCAGGCGATGTATTGCCCTGTCGTATTGCCTGGGTGGTTCCGATATCTTGACCTTATCTTCCCGATCGTCTGTCCCGCCGATATTTGTTTTGATGTCACGTAGTCCTGAATTCACATATGTCGAGTCGGTCGGATCGAATGTCAGCAGTCCGTCACGGTTGCTGTTTAATGTGCCGATCTTCCCTATGCTGGTTTCGCCGTTGTTGCTCAGCTGGCTCTTGAGTATTGCGATATCTTCAGCAAGTGTTGCGTTAGCTGTCGTGTAAGGGATTTCAATTGACCGGGCATACGAACTTGCCAGCAGGCCGTCGTCATGCTTTAGTGCGCTGTTGAATGAAATCGAGTGGCGAGGTGCGGTGATGACGTTTCGGGATGTATCGATTTTCGCCGGTTCGTAGCGTTTTATGAAGGCTCCGAATCCCGGTATGATGACACACTCGTGATGGTCAAGCAGATACTCTATATGTGATACAATACGCTCCATGTGATACAAAGGTAGTCATTTTTCTTATGCTTAACAAATTTTGTTGACCTTAATCGTTCTTTAGTTAGATACAATTTGTACATTTGCACCCTATTCAAATACTTATGAAATTATTAAAAATTGTTATATTTTTCTGCATCTCTTTTTTTTCGGCGGTCGCTTTTGCCGACTCCCGGTATCTCAGACTTATAGGTGATGCCGACAAGGCCATCGGCAAAGGGGAATACACTCATGCCATAGAACTGCTTGATGAGGCTTTGCATCTCGAACCGGATAATTCCGGCAACGTGATGTTGCTGTCTAACATAGGTATGCTCAGCTATTATATCGGTAATGATTCGCTGGCGGTTAATTATCTTACAATGGCTCATGAGATGGCTCCCGAGTCGGTTACGATTCTTTTAAACCGGGCAAAAGTCTTCTCCGGGACCGGACGTCTCGCTTCTGCTCTTCGTGACCTCAGGACAATTACCCGCCTTGATTCCACTTTGTATCGACCCTACCTTGACATCGGCGTTATATACCTTACGGCCGGTGACACGATACAGGCACGTCAGGCTCTTGACCGGATGAAGTCTCTTACCGATACTTCCGTGTCACGGGAATGTACGGCCGCACTTGCGTGGTTTGATGCTCTTGTCGGTGATAATGCCGATGCAGTGAAACAGTATTCGGTCCTTATAGATATGAAGCCTGATGCCGGGCTATATGCCGCAAGGGCTCAGTCTTATGTGGCTCTGGAATATTATACGGAAGCGTCTGAGGATATTGCCGAGGGTCTTAAACTCGATCCGGACTGTGCCGAACTTTACGTCGCACGTGCATTTCTTAACAAACGTACATACCGTAACGATGATGCTCTCGCAGACGCACAGCGTGCTGTCGATCTTGGAGCTGATCGCGCGCGCGTGCGCACTATTATAACCGGACATGGAAAATGATGATATAGTAATTGCAGGCGGTGGACTCGGAGGACTTTTTACGGGTGCATTGCTCGCACATAACGGCTTGAGGGTTACTGTGCTTGAGAAGAATGGTATCCCCGGGGGCGGTCTGCAGTCTTTCGTCAGGAACGGTGTGTCGTTCGATACAGGCATGCATGTCATGGGAGGATGGCGTCCCGGCGGGTCGATTGACCGTATAACCCGTTATCTGGGCATTCGGGACAGTCTTGAGATCGAATCGGTAAATGATGACTGTATGGACTCGGTGACTTCGCTTGCCGATGGTGTTACATATCGTATACCTGCCGGTCGAGAGGCATTCATTGAACGGTTGTCAGGATACTTCCCCGCGCAACGTGATGGTCTTGTCGCGTATCTTGATGCCGTAGAGCGTATCTCTGATTCGTTTGATCTGTTCAATCTGAGACCTTACAACGTCACTCCGTCTTTTGACATATTGCCTGAAGCGTCTGTTCCTGCCGATGAATTTATTGCCCGGTATGTTTCTGATAATCGGCTGCGTTCTTTACTCGCATATAATAATGGATTATATAATGGCGTGGCTGGGCGCACACCGGCCTATGTCCATGCTTTGATAACGTCGTTGTATCTGAGAGGTGCTTCGCGTTTTATAGGTAATACACTGCAGCTTGCGCGTCAGCTGATAGATGTTGTGGAGTCAGCTGGCGGAGTTGTGTTGTGTGGACATGAAGTGTCATCGGTTCAGATTGATGACGAACGGCATGTCAGGTCATTTGTCACAACTGGTGGAGACTCTTTCTGTGCCTCGCGTTTTGTATGGGCGGCCCACCCTGCCGAACTGTTGCGTATCGCTCCCCGTGGCCTGTTCAGTAAAGCCTATGTCAGGCGTGTGACCGGAATCAGACCGACATGTTCGGCTTTCAGTATCTTTATCGAATTTAAACCGGAGACATTTCCGTATATAGATCATACCTGTTATATACATGATGATATGGTCGATGCCTGGAGCCTTGATGCGGCAGATGATCAGGGCATTCCTTCCGGATTCATGTATATGACGCCTCCGGTCCGTGATCAGGGAACGTATGCCTGTAAGATGCTTGTTACAGCATTGATGGATTTTTCTCTTGTTGAGAGATGGAGCGGGAACCGGAACTCCGAATATTATGAGTGGAAGAATAATGTGGCACGTGGAATTATGGACAAAATTGAGCGTTGCCATCCGCATTTTTCTGATTGCGTAAAGACATTTCATACAGCCTCCCCATTGACTGTCAGAGATTTCTATCACACTCCCAATGGAGCGATATACGGGTTTTCAAAAGACTGCGACAATCTTCTGGAATCACAGTTGCCTGTTGTGACTAAGTCGCCGAATCTGTATCTCACGGGACAATGTGTCAATTTACACGGCATATGCGGTGTACCGTTGACCGCACTCACTACGGCCGAAGCCATTCTTTATCCCGCCACCATATTGTCCCGGCTGTAATATTGTCCCTGTAAATTAATGAATAAGGGCTCTATGTCATCGGTAGCATAGAACCCTTATTTATTAAATGCATTATTGTTATTCCCACTCTATGGTCGATGGTGGTTTTGACGAGATGTCATAGCATACGCGGTTTATACCTTTTACATGATTGATGATATCGTTTGATACCTTGGCCATGAAATCGTATGGCAGATGTGCCCAGTCGGCAGTCATCGCATCGGTTGATGTTACGGCGCGGAGTGCCACTGCGCGCTCATAAGTACGCTCGTCTCCCATCACGCCTACGCTCTGAACAGGGAGAAGTATGGCTCCTGCCTGCCATACCTGATCGTAAAGCCCCCAGTCTCTCAGTCCCTGGATGAATATGTGATCGGCTTCCTGAAGAATCGATACTTTCTCAGGAGTGATGTCGCCGAGGATACGAACGGCCAGTCCGGGACCAGGAAACGGGTGACGTTTGATCAGGTGGTCCGGCATGCCGAGCTGACGGCCTACGGCACGTACCTCGTCCTTGAACAGTAGTCTCAGCGGTTCGCAGAGTTTCAGGTTCATGCGGTCCGGAAGTCCGCCTACATTGTGGTGACTCTTGATGACCATTCCGGTGATTGACAGCGATTCGATGCAGTCGGGATAGATCGTCCCTTGGGCCAGCCACTTGACGTCTTTGATTTTGTGTGCTTCCTGTTCGAATACATCGATAAAGCCTGCGCCGATAATCTTTCGTTTGCGTTCAGGGTCGGTGACTCCGGCAAGCTCACTGAAAAATTTGGCACTTGCGTCTACACCGATCACATTAAGCCCCAGGCACTCATAGTCATGAAGTACATTTTTGAACTCATCCTTGCGTAGCATGCCGTGGTCCACAAATATACATGTAAGATTTTTCCCTATGGCCTTGTTGAGCAATACTGCGGCAACCGATGAATCGACGCCTCCGCTCAGACCTAAGACAACCTTGTCGTCATTAAGTTGTTCGCGTAATTGTGATACTGTGGTTTCAATGAATGCATCGGCATTCCAGTCCTGTCTGCCGCCACAGATGTCCACCACAAAGTTGCGCAGCAGCTGTAGGCCGCATGTGGAGTGGAAAACCTCAGGATGGAACTGTACACCCCACACAGGGAGAGTCTTAGACTGGTAAGCCGCGATTTTTACTTTTTCGGTCGAAGCTGCGACCCCGAAGTCTTCAGGAATGGCGGTTATGGTATCACCATGGCTCATCCATACCTGTGATTCTTCGGTGATATCCTTGAAAAGAGGACAACAGGGATCAATATAAGTGAGATTTGCCCGGCCATATTCCCGAGATCCGGCCGGCTCTACTTTGCCGCCTCCTTCGTAGGCCATGAACTGTGCTCCGTAGCATATGCCTAAGACGGGATGTTGTCCGCGTATTTTTGACAGGTCGGTCCTGAAGGCTTTCTCGTCATATACCGAGAAAGGAGACCCGGACAATATGACACCTATCACCGACTCATCACTCTCGGGATATTTGTTATAGGGCACTATCTCGCAGTACATGTTGAGCTCTCTTACACGTCGTGCTATGAGCTGTGTTGTCTGCGATCCAAAGTCCAGAATAATGATTTTTTGTTGCATCGGCAGTTATTTGTATTGATTTGTATTTTGTTAAGTTCAAGCGTACTCTTATAGAGTGTGTTAAATTCAAACACACTCTTAATGTTTTTTATTGCGGGTATCGATGAATTTTATCGGTTTGCGGCTTGTCGGAGGCATAAGCATCCTGTTGACAGCATCGCTTGGCAGTATTTCGACAATAGGAGCTACTCTCAGCCTGGATCTGAATCTGTCTTTCAGTTCTTTGACCGGATCATTGACATGTGCCTCTCTGAGTCCTACATAAACTACCACTTCGTCTGTACCTGCCGCCGAGTCCCGTACTTCTACGACGTAGTTTTCCACCCACGGGGTATTGTCAAGGACATCGTTTATTGCCGGCGGATATAGAGTCGTACCTTTGAGTTTGATCATGTTGTTCTTGCGCCCTATAAGAGGCGTCAGACGGTATGAGTTGCGTCCACAGGCACATTGTCCGGTGATACGGGCGGCGATGTCTCCGGTTCTGAATCTTAGCAGTGGCATACCTTCGACACCGAGTGTCGTAACTACAATCTCGCCAGGAGTACCGTCAGCTGCCGGTCTGTCATCATCGCCTATTATTTCAACTATGATCAGTTCCGGGTGTACATGACCGCCGCATCCCTGAGGGCACTCGGCGAATGTCGCTCCCATCTCGGTTGACGAATAGGTGGCGAAGAGTTCGACATCCCACTGGTCTTTTATCGATTTGCCCAAAAGGTTCAGCTTCAGATCAGGATCTCTCAGCCCTTCTCCTATTCCGATGATACGCCTAACCGACGAATTGTGATAGTCAATGCCATGCTGGCGGGCATAATCAAGCAGGCGAAGAATGAATGAAGGTACACACATGATTGTGTCCGGCCTCAGTCGCTGTATGGTATCCCATTGTAACTCAGGTACTCCGTTGCCGACCCTTATTATCGAAGCGCCAAGTTCCCGGATACCGAGGAAGTAAGCCAGCCCGGCCATGAATCGTTTGTCGATTGTGGTCATCAGCTGGACTATGTTTCCCGGTTTAAGTCCCGCTGTGGCGAATGACTTCTTTTCGTTATAGGCCAGACGTTCAAGATCACTCTCTGTACAGCAGAAAGTGACCGGATCTCCTGATGTGCCTGATGTCGTGACATAGTCTATCACTTTCTCGCGTGCCACACACAGGAACTCGTCGTTGTGACGCTGTAAATCGGCTTTGGTAGTGAACGGTAATTGTTGAAGATGTTCTATCCGCGTTATCGATCCTGGATCGATGGCATTCTCTTCAAACATTCTGCGGTAATATGGCGAGTGTTCTGACAGGTAGCCTATGGTCTCGACGAGACGTCTGTCCTGATAGCGGGCGATCGTCTCGGCTGTTTCATATTCAATGTCTTTTACCGGTGGTGTGAAAATCATGATTGTTTTATTTCCTCAACCTGTCTGGCGGTTAGCAGAGTGTATTTTTTTGAAGGATCGGCTGTCTTGAAATCCACTTCATAGAATTCTTCATCATAGAATGACAGTTTGGAGTTGGTATCGGGGGTGCACTCGATATACCTTGCTTTGTCAAGATCAAGACCCTTGGCCTCACATATCTGCCGGGCGAGTGATTCTCCGGCATAGGTTACCGACGTGCCGGGATTCTCCTGATACAGCTCTGTTACTATAATCACAGGAGTGCCTGACACAGTGCGTATCTTCAGACCACATCGTGACGGCATGTCCCATTGTCCCTTGAAGTCAAACTGTTCGTCGTAGTATTCCTTTGAAACTTTCATATAGGTTATTTCTTGATATTGCGCACAACATCGCGGCCAAACGATTTATTGATTAGCCGGCGGTCTCGCTGGCGGTATGTACCCTCCTCCATCTCTTTGAGAGCTACATTGCAGAATAGACGGAACATCTTCTGTTCCTGTGATTCGTTTGCATAGAATGATTTCCATGCATAATCATACATCTCCTGAAGTTTCTCCGGACTCATGTGCTTGGGTTGGAATACCACCTGTCCTGCGTTATAATGATCCCAGTCAAAGTCAAATATACGGCCCTGTCTCAGCAGGTCGTCATACCCTTTGGTGTGTGGAAACGGTGTCATAACAGTGAACTCGGCCAGATCAAGATCAATTTCTCCGAGAAAGTCTATAAGCCGTTTGCAGTCATCTTCGGTCTGGTTGTCAAGACCTAAAAGTATTGTGCCCTCAACACCTATACCGTTGTCATGGTAACGTTTGATGCGCTCCTTGATATAATCGCTGGTATCATATACGGCCTGATATACATACCACGCTCCGGCTTTGGCTGCCAGGTCGAGTATCTCTGGGTCATCTTCGATGGTATGGCTTATCCATTTTTTCTTTAGCGGGGCAATTGCGCGGAACAGTTCTTTCTCCCACTCCTTGTTTTGGGCCAGTGAGTTATCGACAATGAAAAGACGGTTGTTGTCAATGCCGGCCATGTCTTCCACTACTTTGTCAATAGGACGGGGACGGAATATGCGGCCTCCCAGATAGGATACCGCGCATGGATAGCAACTGAAACGGCATCCGCGGCTGGCATGGAAAAGATCGACCATCTGTACACCTTTGTGGTTGTATAGCTCTCGTTTATAGAGATCTCGACGGCACGGTCCCACAATTTCAATCGGCGGAAACTGCCCCATGTAATTATACATTTTTTTGAGGTTGCCATCTTTCCAGTCTTGCATAACCTGTTCCATGCGTCCTTCCGACTCGCCTAAGAATATAGAATCGACATGGTTTATGGTATCCTCGGCGTGAAGCATGGTTGAGATGCCGCCCGCCATTACCTTGATGCCGCGGCGCCGGTACTCGTCGGCTATTGCCCATCCTCGTTTTACCTGCGTCGACAGCATCATGGAGAGTGCGACAACATCACATGGATCATCAAAGTTGAGCTCTTCGACATTTTCGTCGACGAAGTCTATATCTACCCACTCGGGCAAAGTGGCCGCAAATGCCACCGGCCCGTGTGGTGGAAGATTGAATGTTGTCTGTCCGCTTAGTTTTTTCCATCGCGGATAGATCAGTTTCATTTTTATAGTTTCCATATTGTTTGATCAGTTTCAACAAAGATACGAATAAGTCGAGAGCAAATCAAAATTTATTTTGAATTTGCCGGGCGTGAGTATCTGAGACGGAGTCAGAGATACGGATAAGTCGAGAGAAAAGAGCAAGCTTGCCTGAACTTTTCCGAGCGGAAGTATCTAAGACGAAGTCAAAGATACCGATACTTTCGTTATTGTGCAAGAGAGGATGTATAAAATGATTTTATCTGACTGAATATTTTATCTATAGGAACAAATTCCGAACAGGTGATGACTGCTCCGACAATCACTCCCAGTATTCCGTGGGAATTGATGTTCTGTCCCGACAGGTATAGATTGGGAATACGGGTAGCATGGGTTACCCTGCCGGCGGCACCGAGACTGATATCCTTGGCTATACCGTACATTCCTCCGCCTTCCACTCCCGTGTAATCACGGTACGTGAGAGGTGTCGATGTATAATATACGTCGATCAGATCTCTGAATCCCGGGTGACGTTGTTCTATGACATCAAGAAGACGCTCGGCATGCCGACGCTTGAACTCTTCGTACTCTTTTCCCCGTTTCATAGGCTCACTGCCTTCCCATTGTCTTACATCGTCATAGCGCATATACGACAATACAACTCCAGTCTTGGCTGTATCTGTAGTCTCGTCCCGGCTGAAGTGCATGTATAGATATCCAAGCGGCCAGTTCTCATCGGTGTATCTGTCACACTTCCATGGATCTCCTTCCGGGTATTCATAGTAATTGGACCTCAGATATGGTACCGCACCTGATTTGAATTTTATGTATAGACTGAAAGCGCCCAGAGTGTTGGGTAGCCCCCTGATACGATTGCGATAGGCCGGCCTCAGCAACTTGGTGTCAGTCAGCCATTCAATGGTACGGGCAGGATGTGGGGTCGATATTATATAGTCGGTCTCGTAGCGTGTCCCGTCGGCTGTATGCACTGCACGGGCCTTGTGTTCGTCACATTCAATCCTGACCACCTTTCGGGCGGTGATAAGCCGGCCTCCGTAACTCTTTATCAGATCAATCATTACATCGCTTAAAGCTTCGCTCCCGTCGGCAAAACGATATGCGCTTTTAACGTAGAAATCGGTGATGAAGGCATAGGTTGAGAATGGAGTTTTGTCTTTGATACCGGCATATAGCGGCAGATTGCCAACGAGTACCCTTTTCAGTAACGGATCGGATATATGCTTGTCTATGACTGAGTTGATGCTCTCCATCTGGTAGCGTGTCGTAAGGACGAAATCACTCTCGTCGACCGACAGACGGTGCATGGCCGATGCGTTGGCGACATCTTTCACAAGTTTCAGAAACTTTTGTATGTTTTCTGCTTCGTGAGGGAAACGTCGTGTTAATGCTTCGGTCAGTTTATCATAACCTTTAGGGTAGGCAAACTCCTCCCCGTCAATGACTACAATGTCATAGGCCTGTGGGTCAAGTGGCTGGAGTCTTACTTTGTCATATACCTCAAGATATCTGAGGATGAGTCCCAAAAGCTGGTCGGGTTCTGCGCTGCCTATAAAGTGCATGCCGGTCTCGAATTTTACGCCTGACCGGGAGAAACATTGCAGACATCCTCCCGGTCGTGTCTGTTGCTCCAGAATGGTGACATCGTGACCTTCACGTGCCAGAATCAGACCGCATGTCAGTCCTCCGAGACCACTTCCTATGATTGTTATTCTGCTCATCGGGTATTATCTTTTTTTACGATTTGTTCAACTCTGCCATCAGGCGACATGGTGATCAGATAATCACCGGTTGCCGGACTTATTCCATCGACAAACTGAAGACGGGGAGATGGTATTCGGGGAGTTGACATAGCTGTATCAAGTTCGTTCCTATTGTAAATCTTTGATATAACAGTTATATCTGAATGTACCAGTGAAAGCATCCACGACAACGATCCGAAAGATGTGTCATGTACAATGACTGTGGAACCGCTTTCGTACCGTATATCGACGGCTTCCGCATAGCAGTTGTTGATCTTAAATAGTTTGCTGACAGATCTGTTTGCTTGGTGTGGCAGATATTTGTATTTGTTTATCACGTATCGTGAGAAATACATGGCGGTTTCCCGATCCTGCTGCAATTCTTTGTAACGGTTGATATAAATGCTTCTTACATGTCGTGACAATTTACGCAGATGCATCTCGTCGGCTGAGTTTCCGATCTTTACACGGTCCATAACCTCGAGATACATTTCTCCTGGTCTTAACATGAAGTCTGTCTTTGGAATACAGTGCCCGATCCCATGTAATATCACAGGTATGACATCTACTCCGAGTTTCTCGGCAAGATAGAATGCCCCGGTATGGAATCTCAGAATGCTACAGTCGGCCGAGCGTGTGCCTTCCGGAAAAATTACCACAGAATATCCTCTGTTTATAAGGTCCTTCAGTTTGGGAATATTATAATCGAGACCGTTTTTTACAGGATAAAACTGTGCGACTCTTATGATCCAGCCATATAATGGATTGCGCCATACCCAGCTGTTGGTAAGGACTACAAGGCGCGGTGTCATCATCATTATGCACATCAGGTCGAAGTGACCCTGATGATTGCTTATAATGACACCGGGTTTATCGAATTTTTCTCCTACGGCATTGTTGAATGTGTAGTGTATATCAGGCATCAGCCTGATTATAAGCAAAGAAGACTGCTGGAGGAATTTGTGGAAAACGAAAAGCCGGCGTTCCTTGTTCCATATGGTTGCATAAAGTATGATGGTGTAAGGTAATGCAAGTCCGTATACCATGAATATGAAAAGCGCCAGGCTGTATAAAGAAAACATAAATCGTCTGACCGTTACCGGTATATCGCGTTTTGAAGAGCCACAGTAAATAAACCAGCGATATCTCATCCATGTGCCGGTGGCTATAAGCAATATGGCTGTTGTTGCGATAATTGTTATCATCGTAGCGCTCATTTCTTCTTTTTGAATAATTTATGATATGCCATAGATGGATAACCATAGAATACAGCCATTATACACATGCATGTGTTCAATAGGCTTATACGGGCAAAGTCTTGTATTGGTCTGAAATGGCTGACGCGTTCATTGACAGGCGGATAGTATACTTTTACCGGTACTGATGTGATTCCTGCTCCGTGCCAGCATGCATCTACAAGAACAGCAAGTTCGGCTTCGTAGCGTGATGTAAAAAAACGGGGGCGTCTATGTAGCGGATATACTCTAAAGCCGGTCTGTGTATCACCGGGACATCTGAATGTCTGTACCGCAAACCAGAAGTTTGAAAACCTGTTGGCAAAAGTACTTTTTGCCGCCATGTTGTCATGGCTTGTGCCTCGGCGGCCAAGTATTATGTCTTCAGGATATGCCTCGGCCGCTTCGAGCAGGGCCGGGATATCTTCCGGAAAATGTTGACCGTCAGAATCTATAGTGACAGAATGGTCGAATCCCATCTCGCGTGCACGGTCAAGACCCGTCTGCAATGCAGCCCCTTTGCCGCGGTTGTCTGGATAGGATATGCACGTGATACGATCGCGATAGTTTTCTAATATGTTGATTGTCTGATCAGTACTGCCATCATTGACCACAATGATATCATGGGTGTAGTTATATACCTTATCAATAACATCGGTAAGTGTACCGGCGTTATTGTATGTGGGTATGACTACACATGTTTTCATGTTCTGAAATATTGTTGGTATGAGGTGTAAATCAGTTGTTTATCTTTTTTGTAAAATCAGATTTTTGTCCATTTCAGCGACATTCGGGCGAATGTATCGCTATCTCCGGTTACTGAAATCTTCGCATTGACAATATCTCCGTCGGATGTTGTGGAGATTATGTATTTTACTGTCGGTGAGATTATAGGCGACAGTATAGACGTATATTTTACCGATTGTACTACGGTAAGCTGTAACTTTTGTCCTGTAATGTGTTCGATCAGTTCCCTTGCAATTGCTATGATAACCACACCTGGCGTGATGGGATTGCCGGGAAAGTGTCCTTTATATATAGGGCTATCGCTGTTGAGTTGTATTCTGAACTCATAGCCTGCGGTATCGTTCGTGCTCTGGAGGATGCTGTATATGTCGCCTTGTAGTTTCATTATTATATCAGGATTGTCTTTTGCCTGTACTCAGTTTTAAAATTGCAATGTAATCTCCACTCATGTTAATACATAATATATTGTCAATCTTGCTGTTAACACCATTTCTGACTAACATGGCTTCAGGATATCTCTGCCTTGAAAGTATCGTTGTCGCGGCATATATGCCCAATGCCGACGCTGTCATGCTCTCTCCGAATAAGTTCTTGTATTGTAATATAGTAGAATTATTGAAGTGACGTGCTATCAGGGAGTTATACTTGTCGTCTGTATCATGTCTGCCATTGAGTCCGGCCATTATGCAATCAATACTACCTATTTCATTGACAAGTCCTGACAGCTGATTGTCAGTAGGTCTGTACATCACGTCAATGTATTCGACCATGCAGTCTGCCGCATTATCTGTTTCTGTGGATAACATGAACGAAACAGCTGTCTCACCTGACGTAACCATTCCTTCCGCGCCATAATAGCCTATACGTTCCAGCAAGGTGTAATAACATGGTGTCATCTCGTCATGTGCGCCTACCAATGCGGTTCTGATATCGCCTGATGTCAGTTGGGTCACGGCATCAAGCATTGCGTTTTCAGTCGATGTGTCGCCGTTGGCATAGGTTACGTTATAACCGTGACATCTGTTGAGAATGGCTATCAATGAACCGATTGTATTGTGCGTGGACTGCATGAACTGTGTCGGTTTGAGCAGTTGCTCCCCGTTGTTGCACATATCGGTCAGGAACAGTTCGGTATTTTTCACACATCCCAGACCCGTGGCGGTTATGATTGCATCGGGATCCTGAATGCCGCTTTGTTCCATGGTGACAGCTGATGTCGCGACCGCACGTTTCATTATTTTGCCGAGTCGTCGTGCCTCTCCGGGCGAAAGCCACTTTTTAAACGGAGGATCAATGGCTTCATGATATAAACCTTCATATATGACAGGATTTTCTATCCAATTGTCGGTCAGCGGCTCCTGTATAGAAATCTGGTTTGTTGCTAATATATATATGGGTTTCGTGCACTTCATGATTTCTGACCCTCCATGTCGTATTCAGATATTTTCTTAAACAATAGAGACGAGTCATTCCCTCCAAATCCGAACGAATTGCATAATGCGTATTCGAGATTATCAACTTTTGTCGGTGTCAATACGGGTGTTATGCCATTGTCGATCGGGGTCATGAAACCTCGGTTGGCCGGCAATATGTTGTGACGCATAGCCAGTATGGTTATTACCGATTCTATGGATCCTGATGCACTGGTAGTGTGCCCTGTCGAAGATTTGGTTGATGATACGGGAGGAACAGACGTGCCGAACAGACGTTGCATGGCGTGAGTTTCGCTAAGGTCATTATTGGGAGTGCCTGTGCCGTGTGCATTGACGTATCCTATTTTATCGGGTGTTATACCGGCACGCTTCAGAGCCTGTTTCATGGCTCTGTATGCTCCTTCCCCGTTGTCTGATGACGCCGTCTGGTGGAATGCGTCACAGGCATTACCCCATCCGGCCAGTATAGCCAATGGCGTGGCTCCTCTTCTGCGTGCATCAGACATGCGTTCCATTACAAGGTAGGCCGCTCCTTCACCGAGGTTCAGTCCGGCTCTGGATGCATCAAACGGCCGGCATTCTTCCCGGTCAAGTATCATGAGTGTGTTGAATCCGTTCAGGTGGAATTTAGTGATGCACTCGCTGCCACCAGCTATCACAATGCCACATTGAGACGTGAGCAACATGTTTGCTCCTGATATTATAGCGTTTGCAGCCGATGAGCATGCTGTTGACGGTGTACCGATGAAACTGAATATATCGTGACGAGACGCTATCATTGTACTGCAGGCACCGCAGTCATGGGTTGAGATATATTGCCTGAAGTTGTCCCCGGTCAGAAAATCAAGATAGTGCTGCTCGCTCCTGTCCATGCCGCCTACGGTCGTTCCGGAGATGAAGGCTATGCGTTGCTGACGGTCTGATATCTGTGACATGCCGGCAGACGCTATGGCCTCGTCGAGTGCGATCATGCCCATAAGCGCGGTTCGGGTTGTGGCGGTTCCGGGTTTGATTTTGAGTCGCGCCTCCATCTCCTCATTACTCATCTTTACTTCTCCTACCGGAAATTCGGTATGTGAGGTCTGGAGGTAATGAATGGGTCCGATGCCGCTACGTCCCTCACAGATAGAGGATAACGTCGAGGGTACATCATTACCTGATGCTGAGATAATGCCGTATCCGGTTATGACTATTGGATCTTCAGTCATTGACATCTCGTTACTTCTTGCCTATGATTTATTTCTTGCGGTTTTTGCTTATATAATCGGCCATAACTGCTATCGATTTAAATATTTCCTTGCCTTGAGCCGGGTCGGTAAGCCGTATGCCGTAATTCTTTTCCATCAATACGATGAGTTCGAGTGCATCGATTGAATCAAGACCGAGGCCTTCTCCGAAAAGAGGAGCGTTCTCGTCAATATCTTCAGGTGTGATCTCTTCAAGGTTAAGAACTTCGATTATTTCTTCCTTGAGTTCTTTAATGAGTTGGTCCATAGTGTATTGAATTTATATTTTATTTTATTGCGTTGTCTTTGAAAAATTTATTGATTTCTTCAGACGGGATGTCTCTGTCTATATTCACTAATCTCAGCGAGAAATTGTTCTCATCGGTGGCTTCTATCCATCCTCCGGTTATCCGGTCAACTTCAGGGTCGTCAAATGTTGAGGTGAGAAGTGTTGTTATGTTTTCAGAATCATAACTGTCTATAAGATAGCTTGATGACTCCCCGTATAATTTGTGACGGATAGCTATTTCTCCTGATACTATATTAGCCAGCGTGTATACGAATATTGCCGGACTTGGATAGTAATTGTCTGTATTCCTGATTGTTTCCTGATAACGTAAGTCATCTGCAAATGATCCGGAATGGCCTATGACTACTACTGCATGATGGTCTCCGTCAATATCCTTGCTGTTGTTCAGCAATAGTTCGGCTCCTATGAATCCGAGTCTGCACAATGGGTCCATCTTGTAGAACTTCGGATATCCCATATTGCGGGCCTTATATATTGCGGTCAGCATGGAGAGTCCCGACATTCCCTGACAATCAATATGTCTGCCGTTATGTATAATCCGGTTGCTGTCGATCACTATCTGTTTCATAGTCCCATCTCCTTTCTGAACCTGACGGCAGCGTTTGAGCCACCGAATCCCGACATCATCTTGATAAATTCATGCCGTGTTGTCAATGTGTTTCCGGTCACTATATTCAACTGGCGGGATACGCCATGTCTTTCATATCCGAGTGTCCTGATAACTGTATCGTTGTCAAGGCTTTTCATTGATAATATGCATTCGAGTATCCCGGCGGCTCCAAGAGTGTGCCCGAGATATCCCTTGTAGGCATTTACGGGTACTGATGTCAGTCCTGCCCGTTCGATTGCTATGGATTCCATCTCGTCGTTGTACAATGTCGCTGTGCCGTGGGCATTTATCATGGCCAGTTTTCGGATATCTGTATCTTTTAATACAGACATCAGGCAACGGTAGCTGCCCTCTCCCACCCTTGATGGTCCTGATATGTGATTGGCGTCATTGTGCATTGATCCAGCTTCGTAATACCAGTTCCCTGTTGTGGTGTCATCGGTAGCGGAGAGAATTATTGTGGCCGCCGCTTCACCGAGATTGAGCCCGGAACGGTCTGCGTCAAACGGTCGGCAGCGTTTGTCAGACAATGCTTTGAATGACTGGAATCCGGATACTGTAAATTTTGTCACACCGTCAATTCCGGTCACTACGATGTTGTCGTACTTACCGGCTCTGAGCAGTCGTGCCGCGAGTATAATGGCAGACAGTCCGGATATGCATGCATTGGATACAACCACCGGTGTATTGGGATTGTCAAATCGGGATGCTATGAAACGAGCCATTACCGGTATGTTGACTCGTTGATTGTCAATGCCTTCGATACTATGGTCGAGTATTTCGACATTTCCCTTTGCTGAGGATAGTATAAAGAGAGTACGTGCTGATGTGAGATCAACCTGAGGACATTCTTCTGTTGCGCCCGAGATGGAGTGAATCGCCATTTTTTCCAATTTTGTGGCTGGCCCTTTCATATCCGTATCAGGAAGACCTGAGGTATTGACGGTCGAAGCCATAAAGTCCTCGGTTACACCTATTTCATTGTGGTCGTGGTGAGTGATACCGCTCTTACCGCATATGATATTTTCATACACGGTGTCAGTATCGAATCCCAGTCCACATGTAATATTTGTACCTTTTACCTCAATCATCATGATTTACATTAGGTTGTGCTCGGTCTTCCACTTCTCGTAGAACGGCGGATTGTTCCAGACGAGCTGGTAACTCTTGTCAAGAAATACCTGGACTGAGTGTCCTGTGGCCATGAGTTCATCATCGGCCACGTTATATATCTTATAATCAAATATTATCTTAGCAGCATCAGTCGGCCGATACACTATATCTACCCTTACGGTCATGCCGTAGACGATAGGGCGCTTGTAATGGAATTCAATGTCGACCAATGGGGCATAATATCCGTTGCCAAAGATGGTCAGGTAATCAATACCGAATTTTAGTCCGAATGCCTCGCGGGCATCCTCGAAGTATAACGGATATGATCCGTGCCACATGATATTCATTGAGTCTACCTCACTGAATCTCACCGTTATATTCTTTGATGCCTGTAGAACCGGCAGTTTGTTATTTTTAGACTGTTCTTTTTTCATGACTATCGGCGTGCATCAATGTCACTTAGTGCGATTTTCATTGTAGTGTGAGCTATCTCTGTGTCATTCAGCATGATGACCGCATCGACAAGTGTTATGCCGAATATTTCTTCTTTTACAGTGATCCTTGTTACGATGGTGTCTCCTGTTACAGGCCGTTGTGAAGTCCTGAAATCCTTTATTCCGCCAATGAACCCCAGTTTCACGCTGTTGCCGGACTGCATGTTGAGATATCCTATGCGAGCGGCGCAGGTCTGTGCGATATTCTCGATCATACCTTCGGATGTGAGTTCTCCATTGTCGAGGAAAAGACAATCCGGGCTGATTGAGAAACAGCTTGCTGTTGTGGTCTGATCACATTCAAGCAATCTGTCGATCATCACCATTGGCGGTCGTTGTGGAATAATGCTGTATATATCTGTATCGATGCTGTTCATCACGTTTGTGTTTGTGTTTCGTTCCAGAAGTCAAAGTAATTGAACCATTGATGTGGATATCGGTATATTACATCTTCAAAAGCCTGTGCAAACCTGCATCCCATCACATTCATTCTGTCACGTCGCCCTAACGCTGACTGTTCTTCGGTTGTCAGTCTGATCGGTCTGACAATCAGTCTATAACGTTTCACGCCTTCTTTCATCATAAAGATTGCAACAGCGGCGACATTCCGCTGTACGGCTGTTGCAAACGGACCAAGCGGAAACCGGGTCTCTGTACCGAGGAATGTTGTGGAAAATGTTTTCTGTGAACCGATTATGCGGTCGGCGGGCATACCTACTATATTGCCATTGGCGAGAGCCGCATTCATGGCAAACAGGTGATCAAGAGTATCGTCGACTTTAATCATCTCGATATTATGCTTTTCAAGCAATCGTCGTCTGTTTTCCATAACTGTCGGGCTTTCACCGGCATAGACCAGCGCTGACAGTTTCTTCCGAGTTGATCCCAGTGAATATCCCACAAGTTCGGAGTTACCTATATGGGAACTCAGCAATATGAAACCTTCAGGTTTATCTTCCAGAGATAGAAATGCCTCATTCCCTTCAAGTTCGAAACTGAACTGTCGGCCGCCATATGCTGCGAACTTGTCTATTACGGTCTGCATCATCCGGTAATGGTTTAACCATACCGCGTACCAGAGTTTTACTCCCCTGAGTCTGAATCTGTTCCTGAAATAGTATGCTATATGCCTGATAGGCTGCCGTTTAAACAGCATCCACAGAGGCAGGACAAATATACCGGCAAAATAATACATGGCACGTAACGGTATTATCCGCAACATCCTTATGAGTGAGCGATGCATCCATACGGTGCCGGATGTGGTGCCTTGCCATTGATGTCTTGTTTCGGTAGACACGAAGGGTTGATGCTTTGGGTATCTGTATTCAGACGTTACGCTCTATGTAGTCACAGAAGTCGCTGAGTGTTACTACTCCAGCCATTTCCTCGGGCTTTATCTTGAACCCGAAGTTACGTTCCACAATCACAACGATGTCAACAAAGTCAAGACTGTCGATACCCAGATCATCCTTGAGCTTTGCCTCTGGTTTAATGACAGCTTCATCCACTTCGAGATCGTCGATGAGGAACGCTTTTACTTTTTCTTCTATTTCTTCTCTTTTCATATTGTTATATTGTAATTATGTGATCTTAATCGGTTTTGCGTCTATTTTGATGTGGCTTTTCTCATTCGCCGAGACAGCATGTTATTATGCTGTGTCCCTGGCCTAAGTTATCATGTATCTCTTCGATTATCAGGCCCGCCTGTGTGATAAGGCGTGTCATGTCGTCGGTGTTGTACATCTTGCTGTTGCCGTTGGCTATTGCCGTGAAGTATACACTTGTAAGTGTGAGACACAGTGCGGCCGGCTCAAATCGCTGTCTGTCCCAGAGGGTCTCCATTATGTACAGTCGTGAGTCTCTGGTCATTGTTCTGGCGGCGCGTGACAATATGCTCACAATCTCTTCTTCACCAAAGCAGTCCAGGAACTGGCTCATCCAGATGGCGTCCCATTGACGGTCGGTAGGGAACGGAGCGTCTGCGTCAAGCAGATTCATTCCGTACCCGCGTATACGGTCAGATCCGTCAGTGCCGGCGGTAGCTTTTCTCATGAGTTCGAGTTGTTGCGGGAGGTCTACAATTGTGACTTCTACATTCTTATTATATGATACGCATCGTGTCGCCCATCTGCCGGTGTTGCCGCCAACGTCAAGCAGGTTGGCCGTCGGGCGGCTGAATACAATCCCGAGTGCCTGATCGAATGAACCATCACTATAGAAGTGGTCAAAACCGAACCAGCTGTGCTGTACATGTTCGGGTAGTTGGGACAGACCTTCGTAGACTGTAGACCAGTCGCCAAAATGTCTGAGTCCGGATGGTTTGCCTTCTTCAAGAGCTTTGTCGAGTAAAAAAAGACCCTCGTAATTTACGTCATGGTTGAATGCCATGTTCACTCTCGTACGCGGGTCGTTGATGAGGAACCATCCGGCTTTGGTAATGCTGAATTTTTCCGATTCAGGATCAACGATGACTGTACCTATTGACAATGAGGCTTCAAGCAGGATTTTGGCTGCATATATACTTAAATTGCATTTCGACGCGACTTCGTTGATCGTCAGTCCGTTATCGCTGTCGCGTAATGCATCGAGGACTCCTTTGCCGACCATGATGCGTGATACCTGGAAAACCATGGGTGAGAACGCAATGTATTCTGCAAGACGCTGGGCGTCACGTGCCGAAAGCTGTTCACGGGTGTATATTTTCTGCAATGCAGGTGATAAGTGCATTTTTAACTGATTGTTAGGTGATTTTAAGTATAGAGTCCGCCGTTGATCGATATTACTTCTCCGGTAATGTATGAGGAATTATCGGAGGCGATAAATCCTACAAGTGAGGCGACCTCTTCGGGTTTTCCGAATCGTCCGGCCGGCACCATTTTCTTCAAGTCGTTGACCGGCAGTTCGCTCGTCATGTCGGTTTCGATGAAGCCGGGCGCGATGGCGTTTACGGTCACGCGTCGGGGAGCAACCTCCTGTGCCAAGGCTTTTGTTGCGCCTATGACGGCGGCCTTGGCTGCGGAGTAGTTGACTTGTCCGGGCAGACCTTTGATGCCTGACAATGAGGTCATATTGATGATACGTCCGTGGCGGCGTGTCATCATGTTCTTTAGAAGTCGGCGCGTAAGGTAAAAAAAGCCGTTTAGGGTGACGTCAAGGACTTTATGCCATTGTTCATTCTGCATAAAGATCATCAGTGCGTCCTGACGTATGCCTGCGTTGTTGACAAGGACGTCTACGTAGTCGTCAGGGTGATTGTTTTCCCAATTTCCAATGGCAGTTTCTATGGCTTCCGGGTCACTGACATCAAACTGAAGCAGTTCGGCTTCACCTCCCGTTCCGATGATCTGGTCGGCGACAGCCTGTGCGGCGTCAGTGCGAGACTGGTAATTGATAATTACCGGAAATCCCTGTGATGCGAGCTGTATGGCAATTGCGCGGCCAAGTCCGCGTGAGGCACCGGTTACGAGTGCATATCTCTTCATGTCGGTCAATCGATTTTGAAATTTCTGAGCATATTGCCGACCGCCTCGATTTCTTTATAGAAAGGTTTGTCGTCAATTCGTGTTCCTATAATATGTCGTACCGCATCGTAGGCTTTGCGTGTGGCCGGAGCCAGTTTACCTGATATTTCAAGACAGTCTGTAGCCTGTGCAAGAGCAATGAAGTGAATCGCCATAACCTGACAGGCGTTGATTATAACCTGTCGGGTAAGTAATGCCGTGTTTGTACCCATAGAGACAATATCCTGATTGTCATTGTTGTTTGGTATGCTGTGTACATAGTTTGGCATTGCGAGAGTCTGGCATTCGGCTGTTGTTGATGTTGCGGTGAACTGGCAGGCCTGCATTCCGTAGTTAAGGCCAAGTGTCCCGATATTAAGGAATGGGGGCAGAATGCCGTTGATCCGGTCGTGGAAAAGGTAGTTGAGCTGTCGCTCTGCAGTCATCACGAGGCGTACGATCGCAATTTTTACTTTATCTTCCTCGAGCGAAATATAATCACCGTGGAAGTTTCCGCCGTGGTATACATTGCGTGTCTCGGGATCAACAATGGGATTGTCTGAGGCGGAATTCAGTTCTTCTTCGATTACCCGTCGGGAGTTGTCGAGAGTTTCTTTAATAGGTCCGAGAATCTGAGGCACACAACGCAGTGAGTAATATGCCTGTACTTTGTGTTCGAATGTGGATTCGTCTGAATGGCCATTGTCGTAAAGCTCGTGTTCACGTTTCACGAGACATCCTGATCCTTTTGAGAGACGTCTCATTTCGGAAGCTATCCAGATCTGGCCGGCATGGCGTCGGTACTCATTGAGAGGGGCTGACATCAGGTCGTCATAGCTTCCGGCTATCTCATTCATCCACAGAGCCGAGAGTGTCGCCAGCCGTAGTAACTGTTCAGCGAGATACTGGTTGACAATGCTTATTCCGGTCATTACCGAGGTGCCGTTGGTGGCTGAGAGACCTTCGCGTATGTGCATGGTTACCGGAGACAGACCGGTTTCTTCCATTACTCTGGATGTCGGTTGCCACGAACCGTTATAGTATACCTCACCTTCGCCTATCAATGTCAGGGCTATGTGGGCCAGCTGGACAAGATCGCCGCTGGCGCCTACGCTGCCGTGACGCGGTATGAACGGGTATATGTTACGGTTAATGAATTCCTTGAGCAGGCTGACAATAGAACGGTGTACGCCCGACTTTCCCTGAATGAATACACCTACGCGGGCTATCATGGCGGCTTTGATGTCAATCAGAGAGAGGGGTTCGCCGGCTCCGGTTGAGTGGCTGCGTATTATGTTGTATTGGAGATCTGTCAGAAATTCGTCGGCGACTCGCCATTGGGCCATCGGACCGAAGCCGGTATTGATGCCGTAGATTACTTTGTCACCCGCAAATTCTTTCAGGAACTCATAGCAACGGTCAATACGTTCCATATCGGCTTTGTCGATAGAGAATGGAGCATCTTTATATAGAATGTCGTATGCGTAATCTAAAGTCATTTTGTGGTAAATTGGTCAACAAATCTTGCTTTAATGTGCAAAGGTACTAATTTTTCGGTATATCAACCCAATGATACTTTAATTTTAACAGGGCACTGAATTTATCCTGTTCATGCAGCTGATTTCAGGTGTTTTCCGGTTCATGCCGTTATAGCGATGAGCGCTGGAGACGAATCAGTTGTCGGCCGGATCTGTCGGCCAGTATGGCCTGGTCGGGTGACGGTACCTCGGCTTGTTCGGTTTGTTCAAGGGCTACAAGAAGGGCTGTCTCTATAGCGGTATTGGGACATGCCATACGTGTTACCGCCATATTCAGAAACTGTACAGACCGATCTGTATCGGGGCTCTGATATATGTCGCCGTTGAACAGATTACAGCCGGTGTTACCGTGTACGGTCTGTTCGAGCAGGTCTATGACTATGGTAGGCTGTTCGCTATCAATAGTCGAGCCGTTTATTTCGACTACATTCCACATGCCGTTGAGATCGGAAAGCTGATGCCGTTTAAGTGTGGCTACCGTGCGGTCGTTGGAGTCGCGCAGGTCGAGGTATTCCTCAACGCCTCGTGAGGTTATGTAGAAGTGCGATGCCACATTCCAGACTGCGGTGATATAGTCGGCCCACGGTATATTGTCACAGAGATTAAGCGTAGATATAATATTATTGAATGCCAGTTTGTTGAAAGAAGAAATACTGAAGTCTCCGTTGAAATAACTGCAGCCGTTGTAGGCATAGAACCGGTTGGTATTTTCATCGAATGTGAGCGAGGGTCGCTTGTCGTCACCTGTAACAGTTATGCCAGCCACGATATCAAATATCCATTCTCCGGCAAGTTGTTTGGCTATAGAGATGCTGTCGTCCTGTGTAAACGGACGTATTGTCACGGTGTTTGCCGATGTTGCACGGGAACCGGCGGTCGTATTATTTCTGTGTTTGCGCTTGCCTCGGAATTTTTCGTTATTTTTTTTATCGGTAGCCTTAGCTGTGTTCTGCCGTGCGGTTTCTGCAGATGACTTGTTTGAACCGGAAATGGATCTGATTGCTGAACAGGATGTGGTGAGCAGCGTCGTGACTATGATGGCAGGTATGAATGATTTCAGATTCATTGAATAAATAGTTTGAGTTGTAGTGGTAATGATTGGAAAGAGTCGGCGTAATATAAAATTTTATGACGTCGGTGCGCTTGTTTAGGCAAAAGTACGTAATTTTGCAGTCGTTTAAAAATTATGAGCCGATGAATATTTATCTTCAGTTGTTTTTTACATTTCTTAAGATAGGTGCTTTTACATTCGGAGGCGGATGGGCCATGATATCGATAATCGAGAAAGAGATTGTTGACAAGAAGCATTGGCTTGAACGTCCGGAGTTTCTGGATCTGCTGGCAATAGCGCAGGCAGTCCCTGGGATACTGGCGGTGAATATATCTGTAGTGGTAGGCGACCGATTAAAGGGTATGAAGGGAAGTGTGGCGGCGGCGGCCGGTACGATTCTTCCTTCTTTTATTATAATATTGGCGATTGCGATATTTCTTACTCCGGAACTGATAAAAAACAATGCGGTAATAAGTGCTATATTCAAAGGTATAAGACCGGCTGTTGTCGCATTGATTATCGCACCGGTGCTTTCGTCGGCAAAGGCTGCGGGAATCACATGGAAGACAATTGTCATACCCGCAGGTGTCGCATTGCTTATTTTTTCGGGATTGCCTGTCGTGTCCAATCCTATCATTTACATATTGTCGGGTGGTATAGCCGGTTATATTGTATTTACCCGTCGGGCTGTATCAGAGAAAAAAGAAAACAGATAGATTATGGTATACCTGCAATTGATATGGAGTTATCTTAAGATCGGTCTTTTCGGCTTTGGCGGCGGATATGCCATGCTGTCACTAATAGAGAATGAGATTGTAAAACATGGTGGGATTCCGGCATGGGGTATTGACGGCCAGATATTTACAGATATTGTGGCGATCTCGCAGATGACTCCGGGACCGATAGGAATAAATTCGGCTACTTATATAGGCTATGTAGTTCCGGGAAATGCCGGACTTGATTCTCCATGGTGGGGTATATTGGGTTCGGTCGTGTGTACTCTGGCTGTGGTACTGCCTCCATTCCTTCTGGTGTCATATATGAGCCATTTCATACGCCGTCATCATGACAGCGCTATAATAAAAGGAGTGTTGTCGGGACTAAGGCCGGTAGTTGTGGGCCTGATCGCTTCGGCCGCGCTATTGCTGATGAACGGTCAGAATTTCGGTACTACCCCGCAGGAACTTACGGTCAGCGTGCTGTTGTGTATCGCTTCATTCGCAGTAGTGAAGTTTACCGGAATACATCCGATCTCTGTGATTACCGGAGCCGGGGCAATTGGTTTTATAACTTATTATCTCATAGGTATCTGAGAGTATGTTGAATTTTAACATTAATCTGGTATGGAAACGTACGAAGAGGTTATAAATTTTCTATATAGCTGTACTCCGCAGTTCCAGCTTATCGGAGCGGCTGCTTACAAGCCGGGACTGGACACGGCACATTGTCTTGACAAAGCATTCGGCTCGCCACACAGAAGGTACAGGACCATACATATAGCAGGCACCAACGGCAAGGGTTCCACAGCCCATACTCTTGCGGCAATATTGCAGAGCGCGGGATATAAGGTGGGGTTATACACGTCGCCGCATCTGGTCGACTTCAGGGAACGGATAAGGGTAAACGGCGAAATGATTCCGAAGGCCGGTGTATTGGATTTTGTGAGACGATATAGGGATATCGCACCGAATTGCACTCCATCGTTTTTCGAGCTGACAACGGTGATGGCATTGGACTGGTTCGCGTCGGAGAATGTCGATATCGCAGTGATAGAGACCGGACTGGGCGGGCGTCTTGATACCACCAATATCATAACGCCGATATTATCGGTCATAACCAATATCTCGTTTGATCATGTGGCACAGTTGGGAAATACACTTGAATCGATTGCCCGTGAGAAAGCCGGTATAATCAAACCGGGTGTTCCGGTTGTGATAGGTGAGGCTGACGGGGCTGTTGCGAAAATTTTCGGGGAACGTGCCGCAGAACTGGGCTCATCCATTATATTCGCATGCAGTAAGAGTTACTGGAGAAAGTCTGCTGTAGGAAATGATCATAATACCTATGAGAATACCCGGTGGGGGGATATCAAAGGGGAGCTTACCGGAGAATGTCAGCAACGTAATGCCGCCACCGTAATGGCGGCACTCGAGATGCTTGGAAATACTGTGAGAATTACTGGTCGTGATGTCATGACCGGATTCGGGCAGGTTGTGTCAATGACACATCTTATGGGGCGTTGGATGACAGTAGCCGATAATCCGCTGACTGTGTGTGATACAGGACATAATACCGGCGGGTGGACATACACGTCGCGCCGTCTTGAAAATATGCCCCGGCCACTGGCCATGGTAATAGGTTTTGTAAGTGATAAGGATGTGGATCATATTCTGGAGATGATGCCGCGTGATGCCGTATATTATTTTACCCAGGCATCAATACCGAGGGCTATGGCACCTGAACTTTTAGCCCGTAAGGCTGAACGTTTCGGGCTTGAGGGGGTGGTTGTCCCGGATGTAAAGAAAGCAGTGTCCCGGGCATCGTGTGATGTCCGGGACACCGGGTCGGTCTTTATCGGCGGCAGTACTTTTGTTGTCGCCGATTATCTTGGAACTGTTTAAGTATACGTGGAAGAGACAGATCCGGATATACTTCAGAAGTTGTGTGACGTAGTTTCTCAGCGGGCGGCTATCACCTCGATCTCGACAAGGACCTGCTTGGGCAATTCACGTACGGCAACGGCTGAACGTGCAGGGAACGGAGCGTTGAACTTTTCAGCGTAGACGGCGTTCATTGCCGCGAAGTCATTCATGTCGGCCAGAAACACAGTTGTCTTGACTACGTTGTCAAGAGTCATGCCTGCCTCAGCGAGTATTGCTGTGAGGTTTGCGATAGACTGTGCGGTCTGTGCCTGTATACCTTCGGGGACTTTACCGTCGGCAGGATTGACCGGAATCTGACCGGAGATGAATACGAATGGACCGGCATCAATTGCCTGGCTGTAAGGACCGATGGCTCCGGGAGCCGCTGTGGTTGAAATTGGCTGTTTCATTGTTTAGAATATTTAATGGTAATTATACGTTGTCGAGAGTGTGTCCCATGCGTTCTTTTTTAGTGTGCATGTAGAATTTGTTATATGGATTGGCGGCAACCTCAATGGGAACGTTTTCTATTACACGGAGACCGTATCCTTCAAGACCGATACGTTTGACCGGGTTATTGGTCATGAGTTTCATATCCCGTATGCCGAGCATGTTGAGTATCTGCGCACCGACGCCGTAGTCGCGTTCGTCGGCTCTGTGTCCGAGGTGAATGTTGGCCTCGACGGTGTCAAGTCCCTCTTCCTGCAGTTTATAGGCCTTGATCTTGTCCATAAGACCTATTCCCCTACCCTCCTGATTTAGGTACAGGACCGCTCCACGGCCTTCGGCTTCGATCATGCGGAGTGCCTTATGCAACTGTTCTCCGCAGTCGCAGCGCTGTGATCCGAAGATGTCACCGGTAGCACATGAGGAATGAACGCGTACGAGCACCGGGGACCCGTCATTTATGTTGCCTTTTATGATGGCGATATGCTCCAGTCCGTTTGCTTTCTCACGAAACGGTATGAGACGGAAATGTCCGTATTCTGTCGGCATATCGACCTCTACACCCATTTCAACGAGTCGTTCAGTCTCGATACGGTATTTTATAAGGTCGCTTATTGTAATGAGTCTGAGGCCCCATTCGTCGGCTTTCTCACGTAACTGGGGAAGCCGGGCCATGGTGCCGTCCTCATTCATTATTTCGATGAGTGCCGCAGCGGGCTGTAGCCCGGCGAGTTTCATAAGGTCAACCGCCGCTTCGGTATGTCCGGCTCTTTTGAGTACGCCTTCATCCTGAGCATATAACGGGTTTATATGACCGGGACGGCCAAAAGTGGCGGGCGTTGATGCGGGATCGGACAATGCGTTGATTGTAGCACAGCGGTCATGAACCGACACTCCCGTCGAGCATCCGTCCAGTTTGTCAACGGTAACTGTGAACGGAGTGCCGAGTATGGATGTGTTATGGCTGGCCTGTGGCGACAGGTCGAGTTTCCGGGCCCTTTCCATTGTTATGGGAACACACAGGACACCTCGTCCGTTATGGAGCATGAAGTTCACTTGTCCCGGGGTTATAAGCTGGGCAGATACAATAAGATCGCCTTCGTTTTCCCTATCTTCACTGTCGACTACTATGACCATATTGCCGCGCTTTATCTCTTCGATGGCTTCGGCGACAGAGTCAATTTTAATCTTCTGGTTCATCGTTGTTGGGTTGTTGCTGAATTATGTTGTTCTCATCCTGTTCCTTCCTAAGGAGGTACAGAAGCTGATTGTTGATATCAAGTATCTTGCCGAGAGAAGCCGGTGTCACGTCGAACGGATATCTGTTTATTGTGGCTATGACGCTGTGGCTTGTTGTGTTGGAGAGATGTTCAATTATACGGTTGAGATGCTGTTGCAGTTCACGGGCTGCAGGGCGCCATGATGTGAGTCCTCTCATGAAGCGGACAATACGTTTTTTACTCAGCCGTCTGTCGGCGTCACGGATCTCGCGGTTAAAGGTCTCTATGGAGTCGATCGCTCTGTCAATAATTACGGTTTCCATGACAATTTCTTTGAGTTCGAGTTCGCGTTTGCGTCGTCCGGTTATTCGGGCAAAGAAATTCTTATAGGCATCGCTGTTGAATACAGCAGAGTCGTTGACCGCTTTGTAGGTGAAGAATAGTCCCAGAGGGAAGAGAACTGCCGAACTGAGCCATATACCCTGCCAGACTTCCACTTTGGCGTCACGGGCCATTTTGTATCCGGAATTATCTATTATATAGTATATGATGAACAGGAATACCGATATGACGAGAGGAGTCCCGAGTCCTCCTTTACGGATAATGGCTCCCAATGGTGCGCCGATGAAAAAGAAGATGATGCAAGCAAACGAAAGTGTGAATTTCTTATGCATTTCGATGCCATGCATACGTATGGCACGTCGGTCGTCGTCCATTGAGTAACTGCGGAACTCGTAGTCCTGTTTTATGCGTTTGATCTTGTTTATGGCCTGGTTTATGTATGATCTGGACATGGAATTTGTTCGTCCCCTGAAAATTGTGTCAAGAGGTATGGGCTCGTCGAGAATGACAGGCTGCTGTACCTCGTCGACCCAGGCAGTGTCGCGATATACACGTTTTGTCCGCTGTATGTTGAAGTAGTTGGAGCTGAGAAGTGTATTGGCGTAGATGGCACCTATGCTGTCGACACGATGGTTCACCGAGTCGATGGTGGCGCGTAGCTCGCGTATGTTCTTACCGATGTACTGATTGCGCATATTGCCCTCGTCCATACGGTTGAAGTTGTTGTCGAACCCTATGAGAATGTCCTTTTCTGTGAAAGTCTCCCGGCGGTACGGCTGATTGCGTGACCGGCCGCCGGCGGTCTGTTCGCGCAGGTTTTCGAACTGTTCGCCGCTGTGAAGCTGCAGTAAAAGATGGGTCTTGTCACGAGTGGTGCTCAGGTGCCCGGAGTCTGCGAGAATTATCCGTGCATTATCAAATCCGCGGGATACATCATAGATTGTCATGTCATACAGTGTTCCTGTCTCGCGGTCCTTGTGGTCAACGAACAGGTTTACCCCGGGGATCTGGTCATAGAAGACTCCCTCGGGAATCTCAACCTCGGGGGATTTCTGCCGCATAGAGTACAATAGAGTCCACATCTTGGTCTGGGCAACAGGGAGGACGTTGTTCTGGAAAAAGAATGCTCCTACAGCTATGAATCCCATCAGTATAATAAGCGGCCGCATTGTTTTCAGCAATGAGACACCACCGGCTTTCATTGCAGTCAGTTCAAAACGTTCGCCGAGATTTCCGAATGTCATGAGTGATGCGAGTAGGATCGCAAGAGGCAGAGCCATAGGAACCATTGTGAGTGCGGCGTAGAAGAATAGTTCAAGGATGACATCGAAGCCCAGTCCCTTACCGACAAGATCATCAATGTATCTCCACAGGAACTGCATGAGAACGATGAACAGGCATATGAAGAACGTCATTACCAGCAAAGGTACGAAACTTTGCAGCATGAATGTATATAGACGTTTTACTCTTAACATGGTCGGTTGATAATTAGATTGCAAAGGTAGCGATATTTTCAGATATGTCAAAACTGCCGTATGCTGAATGGAGACCGGGTGGCAGAACACTTTACAAATGATCAAAAATTTAATATTTTATGTATAATTATTCAGAATGTATAAAAAATAACAGCAATATATAAAATATTTTATGAAAATTTGGCTAATTGTTATGAAAATATATATATTTGCGTAAAATAAACACTTACATGAAGAACAGAAAGAAAAGATTACCTGTAATCATTGACTTGCTTACCAACAAAATCATCAAAAATCAGGAACAGTTGCTGAGAGAGTTGGAATTGCTTGGATTCACAATTACCCAGGCTACGTTGTCACGTGATTTAAAACATCTCAAGACTTCAAAAGTCTCGACCGGTTCCGGAGGATACCGGTATGTTATTGCCCGCAAACTTGGCGAAACTTCGGATATGGAAGGGTTTGACGGCCAGTATCCGGTGAAAACAACTATAGTGTCAATATGCCGGTCATCAAATATAGTAATAATCAAGACCCGGAGTTCGCATGCTATCATATTATCGCAGGCTTTTGATGAGATGTCGAGCAATATATTGCTGGCATCTATGCCTTTAAACGATACATTGATGCTTGTATTGAAACCCGATGTGACCGGACTCTGTGTATATGAATTACTGACGAGTGTAATGGCTACGGATCTTGTTGAACCATATCGTATGGCGCTCGGATAACCAAGACAGCTGACCAGATATTTTTAAGCGCAGATTAATCCGATCGTTGAATTAAAGCGCAGATTACGCAGTTTATTATGACCATCCGGATGTTTTGATTAACCGCAAATTCCTTCTACGCTTTGCTCCGGAGGCGTTCTGTGTCAATATTAAAGTTGAACGATAAACGCGAATTACGCAAAAAAATAAAGTAGTTCCGGGTGTTCAAATATATTTTCATTTGTGGTTGTGGTCTGTGTTGATTATCTTTGCGCACGATGAAGCGAATCATATACATATTTATAATAGTCGTGGTTGTTGCCGTAATGGCAATACTGTTATGCTATAATTATGCAACCCGAGCCTATGAAGGGGAGGAGATCCGTCTCAATATAGGTATGCATATTACCGAACTTCAGTTGAAGTCCGAACTTACCGATGTTTTGGGTAAGTCGGTCGGAACGGCTGTATATGACATATGGAAACTGAGGAATGGAAGTCTGTCCCGTGCTCATGGATCCTATAGAATAAAACCGGGTGACAAGTCATACAGCATAGCTATGAAAATAAGGGGCGGTATGCAGGACCCTTTAAATGTCACAGTTACCAATCAAAGGGACCGTGCCCGTATGTTAGATCAGATAGCATCCAATTTTGAATTCGGGAGCGATGCTTTAGGCCGAGCTGTTGACAGTATAGCGGCTGTCAACGGAATTGACAGTAACAATGCCATCTCCATCATATTACCTGACACGTATCAGTATTACTGGACGTCGAGTGCCGTCAGTGTCGCTGAGTCTCTGTTCCGGGAGTGGAGACGTTACTGGAATGACGACCGAATAAACAAGGCGCGACGCAAGGGGCTTGATCCGGTTGAGGTAAGTGTTCTTGCTTCGATTGTTGAGGAGGAGAGTTCCAGGACCGACGAGAGACCTGTGATAGCGGGACTGTATCTCAACAGGCTGTCAAAGGGTATGAAACTGCAGTCGGATCCGACCGTCAAGTATGCTGTGGGGGATCCTGCGTTGCGTCGGATACTGAACAGGCATCTCGCGGTGGAATCGCCTTATAATACCTATCTTTATCCAGGCTTGCCTCCGGGGCCGATACGTATGGCAGACAAGACTACACTTGATGCTGTGCTGAACGCGCCTGAACATGAATATCTGTATATGTGTGCCAGAGAGGATTTCTCGGGATATCATAATTTTGCAAGGACTCTGAGCGAGCATAATGCTAATGCGTCAAGGTATCACAAGGCACTTGACAGCCGCGGAATAAAATGAGACATGATCATGAAGTATAAGTGTGATAACTGGAGAGTGGTTGCCGAATGTAATACCGAGACTGAGGCTTCGATTATAGCCGGTGCCATTGAGAACGAGGGAATACCAGTCCAGATAATGAATAGGGCATTGCAGAGTGCGTTGCCGATGACATATACCTGGGCTCCGGTGCAGGTTGTCGTTCCAGGAGATATGGCTGATGAGGCCCGCCGGTTTGTCCCGGAGGATTCAAGAGTGTGATTTTAAAACAAAAATAAAAAGAATGAAAAAGTGTTTTTTTATGCTGACGATGGCTTTTATGGCATTGTCGTCACAGGCTGAGATCCCATCATGGATCCATACAGGGCGTTATGCCGATTCTAACAAAGAGCTTCAGTCGGCCGAGAATAAGGGTGACCGGGTGATATTCATAGGCAATTCGATAACAGAGGGTTGGGTAAGGCATCATCCGCAGTTCTTTGAGGCGAACAGGAATTTCCATGGTCGCGGTATCTCCGGAGAGACTACGTGCCAGTTCCTGCTGAGATTCAGAAACGATGTCCTTGATAACAAGCCTGCTGTAGTTGTGATAAATGGCGGGACCAATGATATAGCACTCAATACTGGTGATTATAATGAGGATTATACTCTCGGCAATATAATGTCGATGGCTGAGCTGGCCAAGGCCAACGGTATAAAAGTGATACTTACATCAGTATTGCCTGTCAAAAATTATGGATGGCGTCCGGAGATTACCGATGCGCCGGAAAAGATCGGTTCGCTGAACAGGCGTATAAAGGCGTATGCCAATGAAAACGGATTCACATATGTCGACTACTATACGCCGATGGTTGTTGAGGGTGGTGCGCTGAATCCATCTTATTCAAATGATGGCGTACACCCCACTCCATACGGATATGATGTCATGGAGGCAATTATAGTGCCGGCAATCAAGGCTGAACTGGCCAGGTAATTTCTGATTTCAAATGCTTCGGCGACATTATGGGTTTGTCTCATGGTGTCGCCGTTTTTTTATAAAAAAGCGGACCATTGAATGCCGGTCACCCGGAATTTCAATGGCCCTTTCTAAATTAATACCCAATTATAATCCTCACTTAAAAAAGTGTAACAACTAAATATCTTAATTACCTTATTGTTCTTTAATGTATGTAATTCTTAAACACGGTGCAAATTTAGAATATAATTTTTAAACTGCCAAATATTTTTGAATATTTTTTAAAAATAAATGAAAAAATATAGTAAACTTTGGTTATACAAACTCTTATTGTGGAATTTTTATTATCAATGAACTTATGATGTTGTGGAATTGTTAAATATGTGTAATGATTAATATTTTGACCGGTAGTTATTTAAACAATATATTTTTATGAGAGATAAAAGAAAACGCCAGAAGTTCAACTGGGTAGCTGTAGGGGCTGTTGTACTTATCCTGTTATTGTTACTATGGTTTGTCATAGCTGATAGTAACGGAGATCCGAACAATGGCTGTATAATGCCGGCTGTAAGGCTTTTGTAGAATTATACTACATGTCGATCTGTGTTGCGGAATGTTGCCGATATACATTCCGCAACATTTTTTGTTAAAATATTTGGATGTTTTAATAAAATAGTCTTACCTTTGTGGTGTACTACAACACTAATACACTATAAAGATGATTTCAATCAAAAATCTAACGTTTGCTTATCACCGTACAAAACCGGTTATAGACGATATGTCGATAGACCTGTCGGACGGACTTGTGTATGGACTACTCGGACCTAACGGAGCCGGCAAGTCAACCCTACTCTATCTTATCGCGGGTCTGCTGACGCCCACATGCGGTAAAGTGGAGTTAAACGGGACTCAGACAAGACTGAGGCGTCCGGAGACATTGGCTGATATTTTCATCGTGCCTGAAGAGTTTGATCTGCCTTCGATCAGGCTCAGCCGTTATGTAAAACTTAATACCCGATACTATCCGAATTTCTCGGAGTCGGACATGCGTCGTCATCTGGAGATGTTCTCAATGGATTCGGATCCTAATCTCGGACGCCTGTCTATGGGGCAGAAGAAAAAAGTTTTCATGGCATTCGCTCTTGCCTGCAATACTAAGGTGCTGCTTATGGATGAGCCGACCAATGGACTTGACATACCCGGCAAGAGCGTGTTCCGCCGATTCATTGCCTCGAATATGAATGAAGATCGTACTGTAATTATCTCGACCCACCAGGTGAGGGATATAGATAATCTGCTTGACCATATTGTGATGGTTGATACTCACAGGCTTATATGTTCGGCGCCGATGTCTCTTATCTCCGATCGGCTGACGTTTACGACGACGAGCAATCCGGACCGGATAGCCCAAGCGCTTTTTGTACAGCCTACAGTTTCCGGCACAAATGTAATACTGCCTAATGATGGCAACGACGATACCCGCGTGGATCTGGAGATGCTTTTTCAGTTTGCGCTTGAGAAGCCGGAATTATTCAACAGTCAATTAGGAATATGATAAGAATTAACAAACGATGGATAAGATAAAAAATTTCAATCCCGGGCGTATGATGTCGCTCGTAGGCAAGATAATCATGGAGCAGCCCAAAGTGTTTATTATGAGAATGCTGCTTCTTTTAGGCGCTCTGACGGTCGGTGCGGTTTTTGTAGGTATGGTTGACGTGGAGCATTATCGCTGGAGCCGTTCTGACAGAGACTGGGCGCACGAATCAGAACTTGCCTATTTCATGGTTATGTTGTTTGTGTTGGGTTTTGTCTATACATCGATGGCATTCAATGAGGCGAGGAATAAGCCGGGGCGTATTTCCATGCTGATGCTTCCGGCCAGGTATTCAGAGAAATATTCAGCCAGGTTTATCATCTACGTTCCGTTGTTTCTGATTATGTTTGCCGCCGCCATGTGGATCGCAGACGCCGTAAGGGTCTTTTCATTGTCGATATTCTATCCGGAATTTATGCATCGGGTCGAATTCCTTACAATTTCAGAAGACAATTATCGTGATATAAGTCAGATACTTGCTGTGTTTGTAGCAATGCAGTCGTTTTATTGGCTTGGCGCCATACTGTGGCCACGTAACTCTTTTATAAAATCGTTCTCTGCCGTGACATTGTTAGGTGTATTTTATACAGCAATCACACCGATTCTTTATTTTGTCATAATAGGGAGAGAAAACAATATATGCAGAGTTGAATGGCTTGAAGATCTGAATCCTGAAAAGAGCTGTATTTTCTGGACTGTATCGACTGTCGTGTGTCTTGTCAACTATACATTGGCATACATAAGGCTGAAGGAGAGTGATGTCATTCAACGGTTGTTATAACAAAACTATTTTATGGAATTCAAGGAAAACAATAAACCCATATATCTGCAGCTCGTCGACAAGATCTGTGATGATGTTCTGGCCGGCCGGTATGGTGACGATTCCCGGATACCGTCGGTGAGGGAGTTTGCCGCACAGGTCGAGGTAAACGCCAATACTGTGATGCGTACTTACGATTACCTGCAGCAGAACGGGATAATATATAACAAGAGAGGTATAGGCTATTTCATTTCGGCAGGATCCTCGGAATTTATTAGGAAAGAACGTATGGAAAGATTCATGAATGACGAGATCGGAGAGCTGTTCGGCCGGCTCAGGCTATTGGGTGTGACTCCGGACCAGTTACTTGATATGTACACAGAATATTGCAATCAGTAATAGGCTGCGGTTAATAATAAGTATTGAACATTAGTATATAACAGAAAGAATAATGAAACGTACCACATATATTATGTTTACTCTAATCATAGGAGGAGTTGTTTTAATGGCGTCACTGTTTACTTTGATAAAGTTTACGGGCGAGGAGTGTGACGACTCATGGAGGCATGGGCCGATGGTAATCTCTGAACAGGCTGATACGATACAGTTGCCTGAGTTTGATACTCTGGATGTCAGCTACGGTTACAATGCTGGTGAAGGTCAGGACATGAGCATTTATGTAAGGAATGGCATGCATGTCAGGCTGTCGGTCGACAGTATTGCTAAAGATCCATATGCTCTTGTGCCGGAATCATTTGATGATGTCAATATAAAGGAAGATCGCGGAACGCTACATATGGAATTCATTTTTCCGAAAAGATTCTGTGAGTATGATGACTCGGTGTCGAGTCCAATCACAATCATGCTTCCTGTATCAATGACAGGCAATCTGAGCCGTGTGAGATGTAAAAATGAAGACTAATTGTAAAAAAGTAGGCTGTTATGTTGCTGTTTAATTTTCGCAGAC
>CAJUBL010000012.1 GCA_910584665.1 uncultured Muribaculaceae bacterium
AGCGCGACACTGGCAGTGTCGAGGTGAGCGGTTCGAGTCCGCTATACTCCACCACCCGAAGCGAATTCAGAAACAGATCTGAGTTCGCTTTTTTGTATTCATCCCACTAAACTCGGCATATACTAAGAACTAAATGCAAAAAATCGCTCAGGGACTGAACAAAACTGTTGTGCCTGATGTTTACAATATCGAAAGAAAGATTACTTTTCCATTGCTTAGAATGTGATAATGATTGGTTTATCAGGCGAGGCGCGTCGGGATGACAGCGCCTCGCCTGATGTATATGCATCCATTGAAAGAACATATCGGGACCATCCGGAGGAGTCTTGAAGCGCAGATTACGCAGATTTTCCTGTTTTTTAAAGAAGACACTCTGGGGTTTTCTACCTCATAATATTTTTACGTAATTTGCAGTTGTTCTTCTCAGCGCAAAAGACCGGTACGCTAAATATAATCTGCGATTATCGTTCAGCATCATTTATCAATTCAGAACGCTTTCGGAGCGAAGCGCAGAGAGAATCTGCGCTTCAAGATTCCTCCGGATGGTCCCGATATGCACTTTAATTTCTGCAGTTGCTATGGATTTTTGACGGATTATTTTGACGGTGTCATTTTTATGTAGTATCTTAGAGCCCCCTAACTGAAATCATCATCGTTTATGACAGACAGACATAGATATTGTGTGATAATGTGTGGCGGCATAGGAAGCCGTTTCTGGCCCTATAGCCGTACCGACCGTCCCAAACAGTTCATCGACTTCTTCGGTACAGGCCGCTCTCTGCTGCAGATGAGCTATGACCGTATACTGTCCGTCGTGCCGGCCGAGAACATTATCGTGGTCACCAACACCGTATACGCGCCGCTGGTCAGGGAACAGCTTCCCGACATCGACAACAGCCGCATCCTTCTGGAGCCGGCCCGTCGCAATACCGCGCCTTGTATAGCATGGGCGGCCCATCACATCGCAGCCCTCGACCCTGAGGCAAGCATGATTGTGACACCGAGCGACCATCTCATAACGCGCGATAAAGAATTCGAGACGAGCATACTGAAAGGCTTCGAATTTGTCGAGAGCCATGACGCTCTGCTCACTCTCGGTATCAGACCAACCCGTCCTGAGACCGGATACGGATACATCCAGATAGGCCGCGAGATCGGAGACGGTATACTCAAGGTGAAGACTTTCACCGAAAAACCCAACCGCGAGCTCGCCGAAGTATTTCTGGAGAGCGGCGAGTTTTTCTGGAACTCAGGAATATTCCTGTGGAAGGCTTCAGCCATCAAAAAGGCTCTGGCCGAACATGCCGGCGACATATATTCCATATTCGAGCAGGGAAACGGTGTTTACGGCACGCCTGCCGAGAACGATTTCATCCAGGCCAACTTCCCGGGCTGCATGGGAATTTCGATAGATTTCGCCGTGATGGAGAAAGCATCCAACGTGTATGTGGAATGTGTCGACTTCGGCTGGAACGATCTGGGCACCTGGAGCGCACTTTATGACAACTCACCACGCAACCGCGACGGGAATGTCACACAGAACTGCCGCGTCATAGCCTACAACTCACACGGCAACATATTTGCCGTCAGCGGCGAGAAACTCATTGTTGCGGAAGGGCTCGAAAACTATATCATAGCCGATGCCGGCGATGTGCTGCTCATATGTCCCAAGAGCGAGGAGCAACGCATCAAACTGATGGTAAACGACGCCAAGGAAAAATACGGAGACAAATACCTCTGATCCAACACGATGTCCGATACCTTTGACATACACTCACAGGAAAACAGAACCGAGCGCGACAGAGACTTCGAACGGGCCCTGCGTCCGTCACAGTTCGACTCGTTCAACGGCCAGGAGAAAATCGTAGACAACCTCAGGATATTCGTCGAGGCGGCCCGCATGAGAGGTGAGGCCCTTGACCATCTTCTGTTACACGGGCCTCCCGGACTCGGTAAGACTACACTGAGCAATATAATAGCCAACGAGCTCGGCGTAGGATTCAAAGTTACCTCCGGACCGGTTCTTGACAAGCCCGGAGACCTCGCCGGCATACTCACATCGCTCGAAGAGAACGACGTCCTGTTTATTGATGAGATACACCGTCTCAGTCCCGTAGTTGAGGAATATCTGTACTCGGCCATGGAAGATTACCGTATCGATATAATGATCGACAAGGGACCCGGCGCACGTAGCGTACAGCTCACACTCGCCCCCTTCACGCTTATCGGTGCCACCACCCGCAGCGGCCTGCTTACATCTCCGCTGAGAGCACGGTTCGGTATCAACTGCCATCTGGAGTATTACGACCACGAGATACTGGAACGCATCATAGCCCGATCGGCACACCTGCTCAACGTGGTAATCACCGGCGAGGCCGCCCACGAGATAGCCATGCGTTCACGAGGCACGCCACGTATCGCCAACGCACTCCTGAGACGAGTACGCGACTTCGCCCAGGTAAAGGGCAACGGACGTATTGATCCGGAGATAGCCCGCTTCGCGCTCGAAGCCCTCAATATCGACAGATACGGTCTCGACGAGATCGACAACAAGATACTCAACACGATCATCACCAAGTTCAAGGGAGGTCCCGTAGGTATCACCACAATAGCGACAGCCTTAGGTGAGGATCCGGGTACGATCGAGGAGGTCTACGAACCGTTCCTGATCAAGGAGGGATTCATCAGGCGCACACCCCGCGGACGCGAGGTCACCGAACTCGCCTACCGTCATATGGGAAAATCCCGATACAATGACTTCGGCGGAATTTTTGAATAACTGATCACAGCAGGGTCGCGGCATTGGCCGCGACCCTGATACAATATTACAGATATGGCATCACTGAAATCGCTTGTAAAAGACACCGCCGTGTATGGCGTAAGCAGTATCGTGGGACGCCTGCTCAACTGGCTGCTGGTACCTGTCTATACCTACACATTCACCGCCACCGGCGAGTATGGAATTGTCACCAACCTGTACTCCTACGTGGCTGTAGCTCTGATACTGCTTACCTATGGTATGGA
The DNA here is from genome assembly GCA_910584665.1 of uncultured Muribaculaceae bacterium. Lineage (GTDB taxonomy): Bacteria > Bacteroidota > Bacteroidia > Bacteroidales > Muribaculaceae > JAAVFS01. The sequence goes on from CAJUBL010000012.1 coordinate 3,025, forward strand.
GACCGGCTTCTTCCGCTTCACCAGCCACGAGCGGTGGAAAAATCCCGGCCAGGTATATACCACTACCCTCATCACCGTCGGAAGTACCTCGCTGCTGTTTATGGTCATAGTCTCGCTGTTGTCACCCTCGATAGCCGCATGGCTTGACTACGGTGACCACCCCGAATACATATGGATGATGGCCGTCGCGGTAGGAGCCGATGCCGTCACATCCATCCCGTTCGCCTATCTGCGTTACAGGAAACGTCCATACAGGTTCGCGACAGTAAAGCTCATTGGCATAGCACTCAACATCGGGCTTAACCTGTTCTTCATCAAGATATGCCCGTGGCTATGGGGTGTCACTCCACATATCGGCTACATATTTCTGGCCAATCTGATATGCTCGCTGGCAACGCTGTTGCTTCTCCTGCCTGAACTCACGGCCGAACGCTACAGTTTCAACAGAAGGCTTCTGCGAGAGATGCTCGCCTACTCTCTGCCGTTGCTTGTGCTCGGACTTGCAGGCATAATGAACCAGACCATAGACAAAATTCTGCTGCCCGTGCTCGAACCTGACCGACAGCAGGCCATGAACGACCTCGGTATATACGGTGCCTGCTACAAGGTAGCGGTCATAATGGTGATGTTCCTGCAGGCATTCAGATTCGCATACGAACCCTTCGTCTTCGCCAGACACCGCGAGGGAGGAGACATGACAGCCGAACAGAAACTCGATGACTACTCCCGTGTCATGACCTGGTTCGTGGCACTCGGACTGCTGATATTCTTAGGTGTGATGGTGTTCCTGCCAGTATTAAGATACTTCATAAGTCCGGCCTACTTCGAGGGGCTGAGAGTGGTCCCTGTGATAATGCTGGCCGAACTCTGCTTCGGAATATTCTTCAACCTCTCGATATGGTACAAACTCACCGACCGTACCATCTGGGGATCATACTTCTCAACCGTCGGTCTGATCATCACGGTGGGGCTTAACATCCTGCTGGTTCCCCGCATGGGCTACATGGGGTGTGCCTGGGCCGCACTCGCCTGCTACGGCACAATGATGGCAGCCAGTTATGTGATCGGACAACGATACTTCAAGGTGCCGTACGCCATGGGACGCATTGCACTTTACACAGCTGTAGCTCTCGGACTATATGCCGTAATGTTGATCATAAAGACCGAAAGCCAGCTGTTGAACATGGGGACAGGAACATTGTTTATACTATTGTATGTTATACTGCTGTGGCGCCTGGAACTCAAGGGCAGGATACCGCGGCTGAGATAATGACTGCATAAATTATCGTATGAAAACACATGTTAAAAAACCGATACTGACAATAATCCTCATGTTGATGGCATCAGCGGCCCTCGCCACCGACTATGCGACTCTACAGGTCAAGGCCGAACGGTTCTATCGCTATGAGGAATGGGCGAGCGCACTGGCCATGTACAAACTTATGCTTGACCGTCAGCCAGATGTAGCCGACACCTACAGCCACGCCATCGTGGCCGCATCAATGGACTCTCTCACCGACGAACCGGCTCTTCTGCTCAGACAGTCGATGGACTCACGTGTGCCGCTTGACTCAATCTATGACGGAGTGAGACGACTCGCATTCCAACAGGGCAATGCCCTGCTATACGAGCGGTTTCTCGAAGACATAGGAAACCGGTACAGCTGGATGAGACGTAACATAGACGGACGCCTGCTCGCATATTACACATGGCGCAGGGATGCCGCAGGAATGGTCGAATATGCCGGGCGAATGCTGGAAGGCATGCCCGGCAATATCGGTTTCCTCACGGCTCTCGCCGACGGTTATTTCGGTCTGGGCGACAACCGCCGGGCAGTGGACACCTACAACCATATTCTGGCACTTGACCCGGAAAACTACCACGCGCTGCTGGTGCTCGGCAACTACTACAACAACGTGAGCCGCGAGGACCGCTTCAATCAGGAGGCACGCATCCTTGCCGACCAGTATCTTACTCTCGCCAACACCCTGCACGCAACCCCATACGTCACAGGCATACTTGCCGCTCCCGACCGGCTTACGGCTGTCAGTCCCTGACTTCGAAGCGGCCTGGCTCAAAGACCCACCCGTGTCTGTCGGGATCGAAATAGCTCAGGGCTCTGCGGTCGACGGTGAACGATACCTCGGCGGTCTCGCCGGGTTTCAGGCGGATCTTACGGAAGCCTTTTCAGCTCTTTGACAGGACGGATAACACTATATAACCGAATGATATCATTGATTAAAGATTGTTAAAAAACCGGATATTTGAGGTCTGTCCGAACGTTATGTATGGGGTGAGGCAATAATTCTTTATAATTTTGCCCACTTAAAAGTACACATAATTATATAGCATGAGAGGATATGGTCCTGCTCCATGCCATAAAACCAGCACACAACACATAACCCATGGCACCAAACTTAGTAATAGTAGAGTCCCCGGCAAAGGCCAAGACAATAGAGAAATTCTTAGGGAGCGACTATCACGTGATGTCGAGCTACGGACACATACGTGACCTTAAACGCAAGACATTCAGCATTGACGTTGACGATAACTTCAGACCTATATACGAAGTTCCCGATGACAAGAAAGCTCTGGTAGCCGACCTTAAGAAAGCCGCCAGGAGTGCCAGTATGGTATGGCTGGCATCCGATGAAGACCGTGAGGGAGAGGCTATAGCCTGGCACCTGTACGAAGTGCTGGGACTGAAGCCTGCCACAACACGGCGCATAGTATTCCACGAGATTACCAAGGATGCCATACTGAACGCCATAGAGAATCCGCGTGGTATCGATCTGGGACGTGTCGACGCACAGCAGGCACGTCGTGTACTGGACCGCATCGTGGGATTCGAACTGTCCCCGGTGTTATGGAAAAAAATCAAACCCGCACTCTCGGCCGGTCGTGTACAGTCTGTAGCCGTAAGGCTTATAGTAGAACGCGAGAAAGAGATAAAAGCGTTCGTGCCTGAAGAATACTTTCGCGTGACAGCCGACTTTGTCGACGCTGCCGGCTCGGTACTCAGGACCGAGTATTCACACCGACTGCACGGACACCGACAGGCCGAGGAACTATTCGGCCGCTGCAACAACGCCGCATGGAACGTCGGCGATATCACAGTCAGACCGGTGAAGAAATCCCCGGCCCCGCCATTCACTACCTCGACACTGCAGCAGGAAGCCGCACGCAAACTCGGCTTCACTGTCGGACAGACAATGATGGTGGCCCAGCACCTGTATGAGAACGGACATATCACCTACATGCGTACAGACTCACTCAACCTCTCTCAACTCGCCATAAACACGATCAGAAACGAGATAGAGACCAGCATAGGACCGGAATACCTGAAAGTACGCCGGTATCATACCTCAAGCAAAGGTGCGCAGGAGGCCCATGAGGCAATACGTCCCACATATATCAACAAGCATGATATCGAGGGGACACCTCAGGAGAAACGGCTGTACAATCTCATATGGAAGCGCACTATAGCCTCACAGATGGCCGACGCCGAACTTGAGAAGACCACCGTCGACATTGTTACGTCCGGTACTGACGACCGTTTCACAGCTACCGGAGAAGTGATAAAGTTTGACGGATTCCTGAAAGTTTATATCGAAAGCCACGATGACGACCCCGTGGACAGCAATACACAGTCACTCCTGCCCGTAATGCACCAGGGTGACGCTGTCGCCATGACACAGATAACGGCCCAGCAGCGATACACCCAGCACCCGCCCCGGTACACCGAGGCCTCACTCGTGAAAAAAATGGAGGAACTGGGCATAGGCCGCCCGTCGACCTACGCTCCGACTATCTCCACCATACAGCAACGCGAATATGTTGAAAAGGGTGACAAGCCAGGTATCGAACGCACCGTCACAACCCTCAGACTCACACCAGGCGGCAGTATGACCGAGCAGCAGCGGCAGGAGACCACCGGTGCCGAAAAAGGCAAACTGATACCCACCGACATAGGTATAGTAGTCAACGACTTCCTCACAGAATATTTCCCCGATATACTTGATTACAACTTCACGGCACGCGTCGAGGAACGCTTCGACGAGATCGCCGAAGGTAAACTCCCCTGGACCGAAGAGATGGCCGAATTCTACGGCATGTTCCATCCGGCCGTAGACAGCGCCATGAACATGCATCTGGAACACAAAGTCGGGGAACGTCTGCTGGGCAACGATCCCGTGAGCGGCAAGCCTGTGAGTGTCAAGATCGGACGCTACGGCCCGCTTGTGCAGCTTGGCGATACAGACAATGAGGAAAAACCTCAGTTCGCATCGTTGCTCAAAGGACAGTCCGTATCGACAATCACCTTGGAAGATGCACTGAAACTCTTCGAATTCCCGCGTAATCTGGGTGACTACGAAGACAAAGCCGTTACAGTCGCCATAGGCCGGTTCGGTCCGTATGTCAAGCATGACAACAAGTTCATATCCATACCGAAAGACACGGCGCCGGCCGCGCTTACTCTCGACGAAGCCATAGAGCTCATCGACGCCAAACGTCAGGCCGACAGCCAGAAAGTGGTACGCATATTCGACGAAGATCCCGAGATGCAGCTGTTGCGCGGCCCATACGGCATCTATATAAGCTACAGGAAAAAAAACTACAAGATACCGAAGACTATTGCCGACCCGGCCTCCCTGTCGCTCGACGAGTGCCGCGGGATTGTAGATAAAGCCCCCGCTCCCAAGGCACGCCGCACAGCCACACGTAAATCAAATAAATAATCCATATGCCACGTCCACTTAAAAGTAAACCGGGAGCCGAAAAACGACGCTTCACACCAGATGTCATAGAGACCTATGAGGCAACAGAGGCAGGACCGCTGCTGGAATTCCTGTATGCCGTCATGCCACAGCGCAAACGTACCAACGTCAAGGAACTGCTCAAGCACAACAGCGTCAGGGTAGGACAACTGGTGACCTCTCAGTTTGACCAGCCGCTGTCCCCCGGAGACACTGTTGCAGTCAACCTCTCACGCGAATGGCCCCGCTTCTACAACCGCCGCATGCAGCTGGTGTATGAAGACGAGGATATCATTGTTGTCAACAAGGGTTACGGACTGCTGTCCATGGGCAATGACCGCGTCAAAGAAGGCACCGCCTACTCAATACTCAGAGATTACGTGAAATGGCAGGATCCGCGCAACAAGATATTCATAGTACACCGTCTTGACCGCGACACATCGGGCCTGATGATGTACGCCCGCAATCCCCGCGCCAAAGAAGCCATGCAGCACAACTGGAACAACATGGTGCTGGAGCGCATGTATCTCGCTGTAGTCGAAGGCAAGGTTGATGACGACGAAGGTGAGATACGCAGCTATCTTGCCGAAAACTCGCAGTTTGAAGTATATTCGACCGACAACCCGGACGAGGGCCAGCTTGCCGTGACCCGATACAAAGTGCTGAAAAGAGCCAACGGATACTCGTTGCTGGAAGTCTCGCTCGACACCGGGCGCAAGAACCAGATACGTGTACACATGAAAGATCTGGGACATCCTATAGCCGGTGACCGCAAATACGGAGCCCATACAAGCCCCATACACCGACTTGCACTCCATGCCCAGACTCTGAGATTCATACACCCGGTGACACGCCAGCTGATGTCATTCTCCACGCCCGTTCCGGCCGCGTTCTCGTCAATAGTGAAGGTAGGCGGCAAACAGATATGATATAACGTATTATGTTATGACCCATCTGTATAAAATACTGCTGCTCGCGATACTGGTCTGCGGAGCCTGCGGACAAAGAAAAACCGCCGGCTCAGCCCCGCAAACCGGAGAGAGTGCGGCCCGGCCGCATTTCGACACCGACAGCGCCATGGCATTTCTAAAGGCCCAGACCGACATGGGACCACGCGTACCGGGCAGCGATGCCCACAGAAAATGTGGCGATTACCTATACGGCACCCTGAAGCGCCTCGGAGCCGACACCGTGATGGAACAGCTCGTCACAGTCACAGCATGGAACGGCGACCGTCTGCCGCTACGCAATATAATGGGACGCTTCAACATCCGGAACGGAGTCAGACCGGTGCTCCTCGTAGCCCACTGGGACTCAAGACCGTGGGCCGATGCCGAGGATGACCCCGAACGTGCCGGAAAACCTATAGACGGTGCCAACGACGGTGCCAGCGGAGTGGCCGTACTTCTGGAGATAGCCCGCCAGGCCTCGGTAAAAGGAACGAATATGCCTCTGGACATACTTCTGGTAGACGGTGAGGACTACGGCAACAGCGATGCTCCCGACGGAGACTCATCATGGTGTCTGGGCACACAGGCATGGCTCGGGAATTCACCCTACAACAGCAGTCCCACACCGCGTTACGGCATTCTGCTCGATATGGTGGGAGGACGTGACGCACGCTTTCACCGCGAATATTTCAGCGACCGCCATGCACCGGGTCTGGTTGACATGATATGGAATACAGCTGCCTCGATAGGTCTGAGCGACAGGTTTGTAAATGAGCCCGGCGGAGCTGTCACCGACGACCATGTATTCCTCAACCGTGCCGGTATACCAACTGTTGACATCATCGAAAATAAGAACCCGGCCACAGGGACATTCAACACTACATGGCACACACACGGAGACAATTACAGTAATATCGACCCTACAACTATACGCGATACCGGCAGACTCGTGAGCAAACTTACTATAAACAACAATAATTAAATTTCAGATTAATGACTATCAACGAGATACAGGACAGGGTCATAAACGAGTTCAGCGACATCGACGACTGGATGGACCGTTATGCATATATCATCGACCTCGGAAACGCACTGCCTCCTATCGATCCGGCATTCAAAACAAACCAATATCTCATAGAAGGCTGCCAGAGCCGTGTATGGCTGAATGCCGAGCTTTCCGACGGACGGATACAATATACCGCCGACTCTGATGCCATCATTGTCAAGGGTATCATATCACTCCTCATCGAAGTGCTCAACGATCACACCCCCGACGAGATTCTTAACGCCGATCTATATTTCATAGACCGCATAGGACTGTCTGAACATCTTTCGCCCACACGTTCCAACGGCCTGGCAGCCATGGTAAAACAGATGCGCGTATATGCTCTGGCATATAAAACCCGAGGATGATGACGCTGTTGACGGACAAAATATTTGGGTAATTGTAAGAAAGGTTGTAATTTTGTCATCGAAGCATAGGCCAGAGCAAGTCCGGACGCCTCAATATGACAAGAGTACCAAACCCCATATGAAAGCAATATACGCCATTCTATCGCTTTTACTACCGCTGTCTCTCGCTGCCGAGCAAGTCGAGTCGACCGCAGGCACTCTGAAAGGTAAAATCAGATCTACGGATATCACAACGCTCTCATTGACAGGCACAATAGATGCATCAGACATAGACTACATCAACGACAGTCTACGCCTGCTCAAAACTCTTGATCTTGCTGACGTCTCCATTAGATCCTACAATGGCAAAAGGCTGGCAAATGGTCGTAACTACTCGCCCGATAACACTTTACCGGAATTTTGTCTGCTTGGGAGCCAAATAGAGACAATCATACTCCCCAAAGGGCTCAAATGCATGGCAGACGGCTGTCTGTCAGCATCATCCATAACCAGGATTGACATTCCGGAAAGCGTAGACTCAATAGGAACCGGAGCCTGCAACAATTGTATTTCTCTCACTGAAGTAATATTGCCAGCATCCGTCAGATATCTGCCGTCCCAGATTTTCAAGGGATGCAGATCACTGACCGTCATAAAATTGCCTCAGACAGTCGAAAAACTGTGTTACGAATCGTTCATGGGATGTACTTCCCTGACCGAAATCCGATTTCCTGACGCGTTAAGTATAATTGAAGACCGGGTTTTCAGCGGTTGTAAGAATCTGTCCGACATCTGTTTTACATCTTCGATACAGACCATAGGCGAGGAAGCGTTCACAGGAACCGGGCTCACAATAGCCGACATGACTGCATGCAGATCACTTAACACGTTGGGAGACTGGGCATTCAGCCACTGCGACAACCTCGGGACAGCCATACTGCCGGAGAACCTCACAACACTTGGCGACGGACTGTTCTTCGATTGCAACTCACTGACAGCCATTGCTATGCCTTCAGGCATAACCAGACTTGCCAATTACATGTTGAAAGGATCAGGATTATCAGATGCAGAACAGGCCATAGGCCCTGAAATCAAAGAGATAGGAGACTACACTCTCTACGGAAACGACAAGATAACTACGCTGAAACTCAACAAAGCCATCAATAAGCTCGGTGACAAAGCATTAGCTATGCTAAGCGCGCTCAAGACACTTGATGTGACCGAGATCGAAGAGCTGCCGGAACTGGGACAAAATGTTTTTGAAGGCACAGCCGGTCCCGATATCATACTCAGCACCGCCGCCATGATGGTTCCGGTATTCAAAGCCACCCCCCAGTGGCAGGATTTTGACATAAAGTCTGAAGGGAGTGCCGATGCGATTACCCCCGAGGCCGGCATCACCGGTCGGCTAAAGATCAGAATCGACGGTAAAATACTATGGATCAATGCACCATGTGCTATGAAGGCCATAACAGTGAGTGATCTGCAAGGGCACATAACAGTCCGCCAGGCCATCAACGGAGACACCACAGCATGCATACCCACAGATAACATACCTCACGGAGTTGCAATACTGACAGTACAATTTGACAACACCACATTCACCAATATCAAGATAATACTTTAACCCGCACACAGATATGGACCAGACCTCTCAGACTCCCGCCGCTACATCCATGAGTACAGAAAGTGTGACAGACCGCATACGCTACCTCATGAATACCACACGCATGAGCCAGGCCGCCTTTGCCCGCCGGCTCGGAGTAGATTCGGCCTACATGTCCAAGATACTGTCGGGGCGTTTACCTGTGACCGACGGGTTCATCAACCGCATAGTCATAGACATGAGTGTATCGAAGCAATGGCTCAAACATGGCAACGATGTCCCGTATCCCAGGCCCATACATGCCAATACGATAGAAGCCAAGGTAGAACCTCAGCAGGAATTCAGCAAGGGAATAGCTGTATATGATATCGATGTGACGGCAGGAAATGCGGAACTTAGCCGTCTTCTCACAGTAGACCGTATAATGGGATACGTCGATATGCCGCAGATCAATCCGGAGTGTCTTATCGTAAGGGTGAGCGGAGACAGCATGAAACCGGCCGTATCCAACGGTTCGTTCATCGCCATCCGTCCCGTCAGTGCCACCGGCCTGGTATTCTGGGGGCAGATATACGTGGTCGTGACCGACAACTACCGTATGGTCAAGTACCTGAGACGTCATTCCGACCCCGCATATGTAGTACTGCACAGTGATAACCCGGACTATGACGACATCGAGATGCCGCGAAGCGAGATCCAGGCACTGTATATTGTTGAGACAGTCATAAACTATGAGCGCCGTTGTTGAGTTATATTTATATAACGTTTCAATTATTTATTAAAAATCAATAACCAGACAATGAACCTGATAAACCGCGCCACGCTGCTGGCGGCCTTCGCCCTCACCTCAATGATGATGCTGGCCGAGATACCGGCACGATACTACTCGACTATAAACGGCAAGAAAGATGCCGAACTGAAAACCGCACTCAGCAACGTCATATCCAGACGTGCGTCAGTATCGAGCTACGAGAATTACTACAGCAACATGCCGCAATACTTCAGATCGACCGATGTTTATCCCGGAACAAACCGCTGGTGGGACATGTACAGCAACATACCGTTGTATGCACCCAGTTTCAGCGGACTGAACCGCGAGCACTGCCTGCCCAAAAGCTGGTGGGGAGGAGGCAAGGAGATACCTATCTATGCCGATCTCAACAACCTCTTTCCAAGCGAGATGGAGGCTAACCAGAAAAAGAGTAACTACCCGCTGGGAACAGTATCGGGAACACCGACCTATACCAACGGTGTGGTGAAGATAGGCTACCCGTCGTCGGGACAGGGAAACGGAGCGTCGCGCGTGTTCGAGCCTGCCGACGAGTACAAGGGAGACTTCGCACGTACCTATTTCTACATGATCACATGCTACGAGAACACCTACTGGACAAACACATGGATGATGCAGAACAGTAATTATCTGGAACTGACAGGATGGGCTCAGGAACTGTTACTGAAGTGGCATAGGGAGGATCAGGTTAGTGAAAAGGAACTTGACCGCAATGATGCGGTATACAGGATACAGAATAACCGCAATCCGTTCATCGACTATCCTGAGCTCGTTGAATACATCTGGGGAAACAAAAAAGGGGAACTGTTTTATGAAGAAAATGCCGATCAGCCTACCGGAGACCCGATACTCATCACTCCGGTAAAAGATATGGCCCTTGATTTCAACCAGGTAGCAATCGGCAATTCGACCAATGCCCAGCTGCATTTCAAAGGCGAGAACCTGAAGGGGAATATAACGGTAACCATAACCAGACCAAGGGATTCGGAATCGGATGACCGTGATCAGTTTTCGATCAGCGGCAAACGTTTCGCCGAAATATCCACATCAAATATAAACAGCGCCAACGGATACTGGCTGACAGTGACTTACAGTCCGACCCGAATAGGGTCGCACTATGCACGACTCACAATAAGCGATATAACAGGACAAGAGGGCACTTTTGCCATAACATTACGTGGCGAGGCCTGTCCCGTACCGACTCTCAAGTCGTTCCAGGCGCTGCCAGCCGAGAATGTGACGTCCGGAAGTTACATAGCTATGTGGGAAGAGCCGGATGACGTTGTCGATTACTATATAGTGACACGCACACGCTACACCCAGGGCGCCACCGGCCCGACAGAAGAACTGCTGGCCGAGACCAGCTCCCTGCTTATAGAGGACTTCGATCCGTCGATACGGGAGAGCTATCACGTACAGTCGGTAAGGCTCGGATACCGCTCACCGGCCAGCAATGAGATTTATGTTGACTACTCGGGCATCGGAACCGTCGAGGGAGACATACCGCTGGGCACAGCCTTCGAGCCCGGAGGCATACGCTTCATATGCGGCACTCCCCATACCAATGTAACGATATATGACACGCAGGGACGCACGGTAGCTGTCATCGAACAGATCGAGAACAACAGCACGGTCATGCTGCCCACAGGCATATACTTCGTCACAAGCCGCGAATGCCGCCGTCCGATAAGAGTAATTGTAAGATAACATCAACCCGACAGCCAATCATTATCCACATTATACAAACAGACCGCAAATGCAATACGGTATTTTAGATTTCCTCGGACTGCTCGGAGCAGTAGGATTATTCCTGTACGGAATGAAAGTGATGAGTGAAGGCCTTCAGAAGGCCGCCGGCGACCGCCTGCGCAGCATTCTGGGCTCAATGACACGTAACCGGGTGACCGGCACAGTGACCGGTTTCTTCATCACGGCGCTCATACAGAGCTCCTCGGCATCGATCGTGATGGTTGTGAGCTTCGTAAACGCCGGTCTCGTAAGCCTGGCTCAGTCGATGGCCGTAATTTTCGGCGCCAATGTCGGCACTACATTCACAGCATGGATGCTCACCCTGTTCGGATTCAAGGTAGACATCTCAGCCTATGCCATCCCGCTCATGAGCATAGCGGTCATCATGCTTTTCTCGAGCAAGAGCCGCACGAAGTCAATGGGCGAGTTTCTGATAGGCTTCGCACTGCTGTTCTTAGGTCTGGACATGATAAGCAATTACGTTCCCGATCTGCAGAACAATCCCGAGATGTTCGCGTTCCTGCAGCGGTATGCCGAGTTAGGCTTCAGCTCGATACTGATATTCTTTGCCGTCGGATGCCTGGTGACCATGATCATCCAGTCGTCGGCTGCGACGTTCGCCATCACGCTGATCATGTTCAGCCGCGGCTGGATCGACTTTGACCTGGCGTGTGCCATCGTCCTCGGCTCGGCAGTCGGTACCACTATTACCCCTATCCTGGCGTCGATGAGCGGAAATGCCGCCGCCAAACGTACAGCCGCCGGCCATCTGCTATTCAACATACTGGGATCGATATGGTGTCTGGCATTATTCTACAAATTCAGCGACATGATATTATGGATAACCGATTCGATCGGAACAGGCAATCCCAACGACCTCTATGACACCGTCAACGGACTGAAAGACAGCGACCCGCAGGTTTACAACCACCTCTTTGACGGCAAACCTACCGAGGACGGCGAGCTGAATCTGCGCATAGACTCCCAAATACCGCTCATCAAGACCCTGCAGTTCAAGGCATCAGTCGGACTCTGTGTGTTCTATACGACCTACAAACTCATCAACCTGTTCATAATGATATGGTTCACCAGACTGTATGTAAAGGCAGTCGAATGGCTTATCCCGGCCAAGAAATCGGGCGACGAGGAATTCCAGCTCAAATTCATCTCCGGAGCCCTGATGTCGGCGTCGGAACTCAATATCACCCAGGCCGAGAAAGAGATGTACGTATATGCCGAGAGGGTAGGGCGCATGATTGAGATGGCACGCGAGCTGGTGCATACGAAGCCGGGCAGCGACGAGTTCAACAAGCGCTACTCACGGCTTGAGAAATACGAGGAGATAAGTGACCGGATGGAACTGGAGATAGCCAACTATCTCAACCGCTGTGCCGAGGGACGCCTCTCCAACCACTCGAAGCGCAGGCTGTCGGCAATGATGTCCATAGACTCCGAGATAGAAAGCATAGCCGACTGCTGTCTGGGCATAGGCAAGATACTTCTGCGCAAACAGCAGAGCAATGTACACTTCAACGAAGAGATATATACGAATATCGACGTGATGTTCGACTACGTCAGCGAGGCGATGTCCTCACTTCTCAGACTGCTGGAGAACTTCGATACCGTCACTGAGAACGATCTGATAACATGCTATAACCACGAGCGGGAGATCAACAACATGCGCAATACCCTTCGCCTTGCCAATGTCTCGAACATCAACGATCACCACTATGAGTACCAGAGCGGCATATACTATATGGATATCGTCTCGACACTCGAGAAGACAGGCGACTACATTGTCAATGTGGTCGACACGATGAAGAACGAGTTCAGAACATCTCTACCCGCCAAACGATGAACCGAGGAATTACCATATACGGCGCCTCCAGCCCCAGAATACCTGCCGTATATCTCGACGCGGCCCGCCGTGTAGGCCATCGGCTTGGTGAAGCCGGCGTAGAGCTGATCTGTGGCGGAGGACGCACCGGCGTGATGGCGTCAGCCATAGAAGGAGCTCTCGAAGCCGGAGGAAAAGCAGTAGGGGTGTTGCCGGACTTCATGGTAGAGCGGTCGTGGCAGCACCCGGGACTGACACGCATGGAGGTCACACGCGACATGCACAGCCGCAAGGAACTCATGGCGCGGCTGTCACGCGGAGTGATCGCGATGCCCGGTGGTGTAGGAACGCTGGAAGAACTGCTCGAGATCATTACCTGGCGGCAGCTCGGACTGTACCGGGGCAATATCGTGATACTCAATATCAACGGATATTACGACCCGTTGCTTGAAATGCTCGGCCGCACGATCGAACAGCATTTCATGAATCCCGACCATGCCACCCTGTGGATGGTTTCCGGAGATGCGGACGAAGCCGTGGATAAAGTACTCGGACAACCGATAGATGAACGACCTTTTAGCCAGAAGATAGTGTGACCGCCGCCGACAGCATACATATACTGATACCGATACCTCCCGAGATAGGAATAGTCCATATCACGGGCCGCAGCAGCCACGACCAGTCGCCGCTGGAAAGTGCCTCCGTTACCGCCACTACCAGGACAGTCGATGTATGGAGCAACGGCATAGAGCCCCGCAGCAGAGCCGAGGATACCCAGCCTTACTCCGGAGCAGTGGCACTGCTCATAGCCCTTGTCGCAGTCATAGCCTTCGAGGCACTGCAGTTACGCCGTATCTTATCAAGCCTCGACTCAGACCTCTTCGGAGTGAGACGCCGTGCCAATGCCTTTGACAGCCATACAGCCTCCGAGAGCCGTACACTCGCAGTGCTGTCAGTTCTGGGATTTGTGTGCCAGGCAATACTCTTAGGCGTAGCCATTGATCCGCGGGCCGTATCGAACGGGCCTCTTTTAGGCGCACTTACGGTGCTGACCGCAGGCTATTATCTATTCCAGTATGCGGCCTGCAGCATAGTGGGATACACGTTCACCGACTCGATCAACGCGTCACAGTGGCGTAAAGGATTCAATCTGTCACAGGGGATATCGGGTCTGTGTCTCGTACTTCCTGCCATCACAATACTTTATTATCACAAGGCTACCGAAGTACTGCTTTTGATATCATTAATACTGTATATCATAACAAGAATTGCATATATATGCAAAGGATTTAGAATTTTTTACGACCAATTGCCCTCATTAGTGTATTTTATTTTGTATCTTTGTGCCCTTGAAATAATACCGGTCATGTCGGTCGTCATGATAGCCAGATATCTCGACCGGCTTATATGACAATTATCCTTATTGTGATTAATTTTACCTCGAGACGTGAAGATCAAAAAAATACTTGTTTCTCAACCCAGACCGTCATCTGAAAAATCGCCATATTACGACATAGCGTCGAAATATGATGTCGAACTCGTGTTCCGTCCGTTTATCAAAATAGAGGGACTCAATGCGCGTGAATTCAGACAACAGAAGATAAATATACCCGACTACACAGCGATCATATTTACAGCCCGCACCGCCATAGACCACTTCTTCAGACTGGCCGAGGAGTTAAGATATAATATACCTGATACACTCAAGTACTTCTGCACAAGCGAGTCCATAGCTCTATACCTACAGAAGTATATCATCTACCGCAAGCGCAAGATATTCTACTGCGAGAACGGCAAGATAGGGGATCTCGTACCTCTGCTGGCCAAGCACAACAAAGAAAAATACCTGTATATCATAAGCGACGTCCATAAAGAAGATCTGGCACTTCTGGACAAAGGCAAGATCAACTATACCAAGGCTGTGATGTACCGCACAGTAAGCAACGACTTCGAACCGGACGAACCTCTGGATTATGACGCGCTGCTTTTCTTCAGTCCCGCAGGTATAAACTCGCTTAAGAAAAATTTTCCGGACTTCGACCAGACCAATGTCGCCATAGGTACTTTCGGCACCACAACGGCCCAGGCCGTGCAGGATGCCGGCCTGCGTCTGGACTTTCAGGCCCCCACTCCCAAGGCTCCGTCAATGACAGCCGCTCTTGAGCTGTACCTGAAAGAGAACAAGGAATCCGAGTGACAGCATTGTTGCCAGTATATTGTCCGACATATCAGAAAATGCAACGGTTCACGCTTCCCAAATCAACCAGATTATGCAGTACCGATGCCGTCGGACGCCTGTTTGACCGGGATGCCGCCCATGGCGTCGTGGCCTATCCGCTCAGAGCCGTGTGGCGCGAAAACAGGGAACGTTCCAGAGGAGAGGCACTGCAGTTCATGATAACAATACCCAAAAAGAAACTACGTCACGCCGTAGACCGGGTAACCATGCGCCGGCGCGTGCGCGAAGCCTACCGTCTTGCCCGACGCACATATCAGGACATGTTGCCTGACAACGAACGTATAGACCTCGCATTCATCTATTTAGGCGACAAGCTAACTTCATATCACGTCATCGAGCGTTCGGTTCACAAGATACTGTCACGTGTGTGTCGTATGCCAGATATCGCCAAACCAGAGAGCCATGAATAACCTCAGCCGTCTGCTGGCCCGCGTCCTGTCGTTACCAGTACTGTTTTACCGGGCCTGCATCTCTCCTATGCTTCCTCCGTCGTGCCGCTACACACCTACATGCTCCCAGTATGCTCTGGAGGCACTGCGTAAACATGGCCCTTTCAAAGGGTCCTGCCTCGCCATACGCCGCATACTGCGCTGCCACCCGTGGGGCGGCAGCGGCTATGACCCAGTGCCATGAAACTTCTCGACTTCCACACACACCGTATAGATTCACGGGACGGTATCATATCTATGAGCCCACGTGAGGCAGAGACTTTCACAGCCACACACGACACAGCCATCATCTCAGTCAGCATACATCCGTGGGACACATCTGAAGAGCCGGATATGGCGTTACTGGAACGTATCGCATCATTACCACAGACCGTAGCAATAGGAGAGGCCGGACTCGACAAGACAAGAGGAGCTTCACTCGAAAGGCAGACGGAGATATTCAGACGACAGACAGAACTGAGCGAGCAAACCCGCAAGCCGATGATAATACACTGTGTCAGAGCCTGGGACGAACTTTTAGCGATAAAGAAAGAGACTCGTCCACGCCAGAAATGGGGCATACATGGATACCGCGGAGGAGCCGAGCTGGCACGGCAACTCATATCACATGGATTCTACATATCACTCGGAGAGCACTTCAATCCGGCGGCCGCCGGCTCTATTCCGGCCGACCGCCTTCTCGCCGAGACCGACGAGTCACACCTTACGATAGAGGAAATCGCCTACAGAATCTCACTCTATGCCGCGCCGGGATGGAATGCCGCAAGAAGTATCCGGGAATTTTTGAAGTGATATCATCGATATTTTAAATCGCAGATTGACATGGGGCTCCCATCCGGAATAAATGTTAAGCGCAGATTTTTGAGGGGCCATCCGGATTAAAGATTAACCGCAGATTTCGCAAATTACGCAAAAAACGTATGACATAACTTCGTCCTATATACTCACGCTCAACAAAACCTAAACAAGTTTGATTTTATATTCGACTGTATATCTGACTCAAAGAATTGCCTTTGGCACCGCGCACCGGCCTTGCGGCCGACGATCGCTATTATGTTTCGTCGAATATTCTACGTATATTTGACTCAAAGAATTGGCTTCGCCACCGCAAACCATGCTCCGCCTGACTTTCGCTATTCTTTTCATCGAATATTCTTCGTATATTTGTCAGGTAAATACAAATATACTCTCAGTAATTCTTTAATATGAAAATTGCACTTATAGGTTATGGCAAAATGGGACACGCCATTGAGCGTCACGCCCTGGAGCGCGGTCACGAGATCGTATGCCGCGTGGATGCCGACAATATAGACGATATCGGTTCAGAAGCTTTCAGGAGCGCCGACGTGGCTATCGAGTTCACGATGCCGTCGGCCGCGTTTGACAACTGTCTGAGAGCCATGGATGCAGGTGTGCCGATAGTATCCGGCACAACAGGATGGAGCGACAGTCTCGGCAAGGTCCGGGAGGCCTGTGAACGCGGCGGCGGGACCCTGATGTGGAGCTCCAACTTCTCTATAGGAGTGAATCTGTTCATGTCGCTGAACAGATATCTCACCCGTCTCATGAAGCCCTTCCCCCAGTACCGTCCCTCGATGCACGAAGTGCACCACATCCACAAACTCGATCACCCCAGCGGCACAGCCATTACGCTGGCCCAGGGCATAATAGCCGACGACCCAGCCATAACAGACTGGACAGAAGAACCTTCCGACAATCCTTCACAGCTCGTGATAAGTCACGAGCGCCGTGGCGAGGTACCGGGTATCCACTCGATAACGTGGAACTCGGCTGTCGACAGTATCACAATAACCCACGATGCCAAGAGCCGCGACGGGTTTGCCCTCGGAGCCGTAATGGCCGGCGAGTGGCTGGCCGGTAAGAAAGGCTTCCACACAATCGACGAGTTTATCAACGACCTAATAAGCATAGCAGAAAATGAACGATAACGGAAATAGCAGCAAGAGCTTCAGAGATGATTTCAGGAAGCGTGTGAGCGAAATAAAGAAAACGCGCTGGATACGGTTTGCCGTCGTGGCTCTGATATACCTGGCATGGGTAGCCTGGATGGGATCGTGGTGGCTGTCACTGTTTCTGATACTGCTCTTTGATATTTACATCACGGGGTACATACCATTCACATGGTGGAAAAAGAGCCGGAACGGAGCTGTGAGAACGGTGATGAGCTGGATTGACGCAATAGTGTATGCACTGATACTTGTATACTTTGTGTTCAACTTCGTAGGTCAGAATTACCAGATACCCTCATCATCGCTCGAAAAGACACTTCTTACGGGAGACTACCTTTTTGTCAACAAAATGGCATACGGACCCAGAGTACCGATGACACCAGTCAACTTTCCGCTGGTTCACAACCGCTTTCCCGGATGGCTCGGCGGAGGCAAGAGCTATCTTGACCGTCCCAGCGTGGAATACAGACGGCTGAAGGGCTTCAGGGACATAGAGGCAGGAGACATTGTGGTATTCAACTTTCCGGCCGGAGACACAGTGATAACCAACAGCCAGTCAACCTTCGACTACTATCAGATGCAGCAGATGTACAAGGACGGATTTTCTATAGGATTCCATCCGGCCACAGCCAGAAAGGAATATTATCCTGTCGACCGCCGGGAGAACTATGTCAAACGTTGCGTGGGTCTTCCCGGACAGCGTCTGAAGATAGTCGACGGGGTGATATATATTGACGGCAAGCCGCAGAAAACACCCGATAACGCACAATTCAATTACGTAATCAAAACCAAGGGCAACATGATCACCGACAGCGAGTGGGACGATCTCGGGGTGAGCCGGAGCGACCGTTTCATGCTCAGTCCGGCCAACGAGGGAACCTTGCTATACTACATACTTGCCAACAACGGACTGTCGTCGGCCGATGTAGCCTCGGCACCTCATTATATGGTACCGCTGACAGCCGACATGGTCGGGAAACTGCAGTCACGCTCCGACATCGAGTATGTGAAGATTGCGTCGCCCGCCGAAATAATGGGGAGGATGTATCCCTTTGCCATATCAGAGGGCTGGGACCGTGCCAACTACGGCGGGGATAACGGCCTGCTGATACCTGAGAAGGGGCTTACAATCCCCATTGACGCAGAGGCATGGGCTGTCTACGAGCGTCCCATACGCGTGTACGAGAATAACCCCACAGCCACATTCAGAGACGGCAGGCTGTATATCGACGGCAAGCCTTGCGATACCTACACCTTCAGGATGAACTATTACTTCATGATGGGTGACAACCGCGACAATTCACTTGACTCACGTTACTGGGGATTCGTACCCGAGGACCATATAGTTGGAACTCCATGGAGAGTACTCATCTCGTTTGACGGCGAAAAGGGCGGTGTGCGCTGGAACAGGATATTGAAAGACGCAAATCCCGACAAGTGAGCCGTTATACGCAATATCCGGGCACGACCGTACTGCTCGAGCCTCGCTACTGCGGCTCGATAGGGTGGTATTGCGCCATGGCTGTCCACGAGCATTGCATAGTTGACTATGGGGCACGTTTCGACAAACGCCGCAAACTCACACACCGCACAACAATAGCCGATGTCAACGGTCGGCTTGACCTCACGGTTCCCGTAAGTCACATCCCGCGTACGGCCGACGACGGCCACCGTCCGCTCACGTGGCACGATATCTCGCTGTCCGCTCACGGCGACTGGTGGAACGTGCATCGTGTGGCTCTGGAAAGCGCCTATGGCCGCACTCCTTACTTCGAGTTCTATATAGACCGCTTTCTGCCAGTCTACCGTCCCGATGTAGTGGAACGGATGGTTACACTTGAGAATGTCAACAGGCACATCGACAGGGAGGTAAGACTGCTGTTGGACCTGTCGGCCGAGGATTCCGTGACCCCGGCAGGCGATCTGATCGACCTGAGACGTCAGGAGCCATCACTCTCCCATTGTACACCCTACTATCAGGTAAGGGCATCAAAATTAGGATTCATTCCCGACCTCAGCATTCTCGACCTTCTGTTCAACATGGGGCCTGAAAGCTGTATGTGGTTACGGGATAATATCAAAACCTATATACCTACATGGATTCAATAACACAGCTGTACAAGATAGGTCTCGGTCCTTCAAGCAGTCACACGATGGGACCGCGACGGGCCGCCGTGGAATTTGTCGAGAAAACTCCTGGAGCCGCCGGATACACCGTGACTCTATACGGATCACTCGCAGCCACAGGCAAAGGGCACCTCACCGACAAAGCTATTCTTGACGTGATGCAGCCTGCCGCACCTACGGCCATAGACTGGCAACCCGAAACATTCCTCCCTTTCCACCCGAACGGGATGAAACTCACCGCCAGGGATGCCGACGGCAATATAACCGCCACCGAGACTGTCTATTCGATAGGCGGTGGCGATATAGTGCACGAAGGAGAGGAACGTACTGTAGCCCGATCGATCTATCCGCTTTCAAAGATATCGGAGATACTGAAGTGGTGTGACGAGAGCGGACGCAGTTACTGGGAGTATGTCGACATATATGAGGACCCGTCTGTATGGGATTACCTGCGTCGGGTATGGGATGTCATGAAACGGGCTGTAGAGCGTGGAATCGAAGCCGAGGGAGTCCTTCCGGGCGGTCTTGGCGTAAGACGGAAAGCGGTCAGCTATCATGTTCACGCGGCTGGTTACAACAGTTCGCTCAAGAGCCGCGGACTCGTATATGCCTATGCTCTGGCAGTGAGCGAGGAAAACGCATCGGGCGGCGAGATCGTGACAGCCCCTACGTGCGGGTCGTGCGGTGTACTGCCGGCTGTACTCTATCATCTTCACACGTCAAAGGGTTTCAGCGAGCAACGCATCCTGCGTGCTCTGGCTACAGCCGGCCTGTTCGGCAACGTAGTAAAACACAACGCGTCGGTATCCGGAGCCGAAGTCGGATGCCAGGGAGAGGTAGGCGTAGCATGTGCCATGGCGGCGGCGGCCGCCAGCCAGCTATTCGGCGGGACACCGGCCCAGATAGAATACTCGGCCGAGATGGGCCTGGAACACCATTTAGGCCTTACATGTGACCCCGTATGCGGACTCGTACAGATTCCATGTATCGAACGCAACGCCTACGCGGCGGCACGCGCGCTTGATGCCAACCTTTACTCGGCATTCAGCGACGGCCGTCACTCCGTATCGTTTGACCGCATAGTGGAGGTAATGAAGCAGACCGGACATGATCTGCCCAGCCTGTACAAGGAAACAGCTCAGGGAGGACTTGCGGCTATCAGGTGAATGGCGCGCATATAGTCGTAACCGTAATACAACCAATAATAAATCACTCTCTTATAACCATACAGTCATGAGTTCATTTATCATAGAAGGCGGCCACCGGCTTAACGGTGAGATCACCCCGCAGGGTGCAAAAAACGAGGCGCTGCAGATCATAAGCGCCACGCTGCTTACGGGCGAAGTCGTCACCATCGACAATATTCCGGACATTCTGGACATACGCAATCTCATCGCCCTTCTGCGGGATATGGGAGTGAAAGTCAACCGTCTCGGTGACAACTGCTATTCTTTCCAGGCCGACGAGATCAATACCGACTATCTTGACAGCCCTGATTTTGTCAGACGCTGTGCCTCTCTGCGTGGGTCTGTGCTTGTCGTAGGTCCATTGTTAGCGCGATTCGGCAAGGCCTATTTCCCACGTCCCGGGGGCGACAAGATCGGACGACGTAAAGTTGACACCCATATCACCGGCCTTATAAACCTCGGAGCCACGCTCTCCACTCCGGCCGACCGGCGCGCGTACCTTCTTGAAAGTGCTGAAGGCTCGCTCACGGGCACCTACATGCTGCTCGACGAGGCATCGGTCACAGGTACCGCCAATATTGTGATGGCGGCCACTCTGGCACGTGGTGTCACCACAATCTACAACGCCGCATGCGAGCCATACCTCCAACAGCTGTGCCGCCTGCTTGTAGCCATGGGGGCCCGTATCGACGGTATAGGCTCCAACCTGCTGACCATAACAGGCTGTGACAGTCTCGGCGGTGCCAGTCACCGCGTCCTTCCCGATATGATTGAAGTGGGAAGCTTTATAGGAATGGCGGCGATGACACGCAGTTCGGTGACAATCAGGAATGTATCACGACGTAATCTCGGTATCATCCCGGAGTGCTTCCGCCGGCTCGGCATAACGATCGAAGAGCACGGAGACGATCTGTTTATCCCGGCCAGGGAACGATATGACATAGAGACCAATCTTGACGGGTCGGTGCTCACCGTGGCCGACGCACCGTGGCCGGGACTCACTCCCGACCTTATATCGGTGATGCTCGTTGTGGCTACGCAATGTCACGGCGAGGTGCTGATACATCAGAAAATGTTCGAGTCACGCCTGTTCTTTGTCGACCACCTCATAGACATGGGAGCTAAGATCATACTCTGTGATCCCCACCGTGCCGTGGTGATAGGGCTGGGCCATCACCCGGAGCTGAGAGCCAACCATATGCACTCGCCCGACATACGCGCCGGCATAGCTATGCTCATCGCCGCAATGTCGGCCAAAGGGACCAGCGTCATCGACAACATCGAGCAGATAGACCGCGGATATCAGGACATAGATACACGTCTGAATGCCCTGGGAGCAAAAATAGTACGTTCCAACCCCTGTGAATAAATTTCTTAAAATAGCGCGTACTGTTGTCCAGCTGTCGGCCATGGGACTCATCACGTGGGTACTGATGGCGAGTCCTACCGTGGCCATGCAGGCCCTGCGCGGATCAATAGAGCGGTGGCAGCTGATACCGATGTCAATGCTCGGCGCGATATCGGTCATCGGATTCTGGCTTGTGGTGACACTGGTACTGGGCCGAGTGTACTGCTCGACGGTCTGTCCTGTGGGAACTTTACAGGATGCAGTGTCAATGGTGAGCCGCATTATACGCCCTAAAAGAGTATACCGCTACAGGCCGGGGCATCCTTGGCCTGTAAGGGCGGCTATGCTGTCATTACTCATCATGGCTGTATGCTTCGGTTCACTGGCCGTCTCATGGTCGGTAATGCCGTTCCTGCAGATATCGCCCTACGACTCGTATGCGGCCATCGTCGACTCGCTGGCCGCTCCGGCGGCACGCACTGCGGCCGGACCGGAGCAGATTCCCGTGGCGGTAAGAATAACCATATCGGCGGCTGTGAATCTCGTTTTTCTCGTATGGATGGCGGCTGTAAGAGGACGCGAAGTGTGCAACACGCTGTGCCCTGTAGGCGCCGCTCTCGGAACATTGAACACGCTCGCGCTGCTGCACATAGACATTGACACCGACCGCTGCACACACTGCCGGCGGTGCGAGGATGTCTGCAAGGCCATGTGTCTTGAAAGCGACACGGGACGCGTGGATCTGACACGCTGTGTTGTATGTTTCGACTGTCTGGCCGTGTGTGACGACGATGCCATACATTATACCACACGCCGTCACCGCCTCTCGCTCCCCATGCTGCAGAGCCTCAGACCGGCCGCGCCCGAGGCACGTGCCTGCTGTACCGAAAATATGACTTCAACTTCAAAACAATAATTATGAAACAGTATCTCGAACTATTACAGCATATTGTCGACAACGGTGTGTTGAAAGAAGACCGTACCGGTACCGGCACACGCAGTGTCTTCGGCTATCAGATGCGCTTCGATCTCTCGCAGGGTTTCCCGCTGCTCACCACCAAGAAACTCCATCTGAAGTCAATCATCCACGAACTGCTCTGGTTCCTGAAGGGTGACACCAATGTGAGATACCTGCAGGAGAACGGTGTAAGGATCTGGAACGAGTGGGCCGACGGAAACGGTGATCTGGGGCATATCTACGGCTACCAGTGGCGTTCATGGCCCGACTACGACGGCGGCTTCATCGACCAGATAAGCGAAGCCATAGAGACAATCAGGCATAATCCCGACTCGCGCCGCATCATTGTCAGCGCATGGAACGTCGCTGATCTGAAGAACATGAACCTGCCTCCCTGCCACGCGTTTTTCCAGTTCTATGTGGCCGACGGCCGGCTTTCACTGCAGCTGTACCAGCGCAGCGCCGACACCTTTCTCGGCGTGCCGTTCAACATAGCCTCCTATGCCCTGTTGCTGATGATGACGGCACAGGTCACAGGTCTCGAGGCAGGTGACTTCGTGCACACTCTCGGTGACGCGCATATATACAACAACCACATGGAACAGGTGACCGAACAGCTTTCACGCACTCCGCGCCCTCTGCCCCGCATGGTCATCAATCCGGAAGTCAAGAGCATCTTTGACTTCACCTACGATGATTTCAGACTCGAGGACTACGATCCTATGCCTCATATCAAAGCCCAGGTTTCAGTATGATAAAAATTATAGCCGCCATAACTGCCGACGGAGGTCTCGGACGTCGCGGCGACCTGCTGTACCACATATCGGCCGACCTCAGGAATTTCAAGACGCTCACGATGGGACATGCCATAGTGATGGGCCGCAATACGTTCGAGTCCTTTCCCAAAGGAGCATTGCCCGGACGGCGTAATATAGTGATAACAGGGCGCCCGGGCTACACCGCTCCCGGAATCGAAGTGTATCCCACGCTCGGGGCGGCACTCGGAGCTGCCGGCAACGACTGCTTCATAATAGGGGGCGGGCGTGTGTATCACGACGCCATGCCGCTGGCCCGGGAACTGCACATAACCCATATAGAATCACCGTCGCCCGAGGGTACCGACACCTATTTCCCTGATATCGATCCCGGACGGTGGAGGCTTGTCGAGGAGTACGGACACGATACCGATCCCCGCTCGGGAGTAAAATACCATATGGCAGTATACCGCGATGAGAAAAGCCTCTAAACCAGTCATGGCGCTCCCGCCATGCCTTACAGCCGGCGTGAACGAGGCGGGCTGTGACGAGGCCGGACGCGGATGTCTGGCCGGACCTGTATATGCCGCCGCAGTGATACTTCCGCCCGATTACTGCAATCCGTTGCTCAATGACTCGAAAAAACTCTCCGAGAAACGCCGCTACGAACTGCGTGCGGACATAGAGCGTAACGCTCTGGCATGGGCCGTAGGTATAGTCTCTGCCGCCGAAATCGACAGGATAAACATACTCAACGCCTCGATACTGGCCATGCACCGTGCCCTTGACGCCCTTGCCGTCACCCCCGGGGCGGTGGTCGTCGACGGCAACCGCTTCAAGCCATGGCGTGACATCCCCTGGACCACCGTAGTGAAAGGAGACGGCAAGCTTGCCGACATAGCCGCCGCATCAATTCTGGCCAAGACCTACCGTGATGACGAGATGGTCAGGCTGAACCGGGAATACCCCATGTACCACTGGGATATAAACAAAGGTTACCCTACGGGCGCCCACCGCGACGCCATAAGGCAGTATGGTCCCTCACCCTGGCACCGGCACAGTTTCCGCCTCCTCGACGACCAGCTGACACTGGATCTGTAGCCCAGTGATAAACGGACCTGTCTTGGAGTATGCCTGAACTTAACAACAATATTCATGACTTACTTATGATAAAACCATTCATATCATATATCTCGCTGACACTCTTCCTGACGGTCTGTTTTTCCCAGTCCTGTGACCGGCATGCCGATAGCGGTATGACCGACATACTGGCTCACGCCGATACATTACTTCTTGATAATCCGGACTCGGCTCTCCGTGTTCTCGGTCAGCTTCCCGCCGGTATGGACGATCCAGAGACTGCCGCGTGGCGGGATCTGCTCACATCCAAGGCTCTTGCCAAAGCACACAGACCGCTGCCGCCCGACAGTCTGCTGAAACGTACCGCAGCCTGCTATGCAGGCCGAGGCGACAGCCTCGAGACCCAGTCGCTCTACTATTACGGCTTCAGGCTGCTGGTCGACGAGCAGTATGAAGATGCATTACCGGCATTTCACAAAGTTTATAATATTGCTTTAGCAGACAGTGATTTCTTTTATACCGCTATGGCATCACGAAGTATCGGTGATATTTACGGTAGTTTTCTGAATACAACCGAAGAACTTTTCTGGACCGACAAATCAGTCTATTACTTTGATCGAGCCAATAAGCCAATACATAAAACTGTGGCCCAATTAACAGCCATCAATGCCTTGCTCTATATAGATAAAGACAAAGCGAAAGAGCGATTTTCAAAAATAGAAAAATCTGAAAACAGTTATATCAAAAGGTCTTACAGGAATGTCGAATTCGATATGGCATATGTCTTTAAAGACCATCGGGCTGTAATTGAGCTCGCCCGGACTTTTACAAGTCTTAGTTCTATCCAATGGGGTAAACTGGCCGAGAGCTATATCGCCTTAAAAAATGTTACCGCGGCAAAACAGGCTTTGGATTCGGCCGGTTGCTATATGTCAACTGCTCAGGACAGTCTGAATTATATTCAGGTAAAAAGTGAATTTCTGCATATGACAGGTAATTTCAACGAGGCCTCTGAAAGTTCTAAAGAATGGGCCTATGGAGTTACCATATATCAGCAGAATCTATTGGATAAACCGGCAATAAAACCGTTGACCGAACACTATAAAAACGAGTTGGAGATAAATATCCGGGAAAATGATTCAAACAAGCGACAACTTAATGATACAATAATCATATCATTGGTTGTGGTGTTTTCTCTGATCGTGTTCATTATATTTATAGTAATTCGTAATAAACGAAAACGGACTGAATACTTCGAAAAATTCAAATCGTTACAACAGGAACTCAATCAGGTCATGGACTCCCGCAGTGAGCTAAGGTTTATATTTGAGAGTGAGCTTACTGCGATGAATAACGCATTACAACATCTGTACATGATCAAATCAGTATCAAATAAATCCCTTGATTCTAAATATAATGAATTTCTCAAAGAGTTCACGTCACCTGAAATGATAAACTCTATTGAAAAAATCATAAACAACACATATGATGACTGGATGAACCGGTTCAGAACCGCTTATCCAAATCTAAAGCCCGTGGACTATATTCTAACCATATATATATTTGTAGGGTTCAGATCCAAATTTATATCACTTGTGCTTAACAAGACCGAGGCTGCGATAAATTCAGCTAAATCACATTTAAAACAACGCATTATCAAAGAGCATTCAAATATGGAAGCCGAAGTGCTTAAACGTCTGAAGATGACACATTGAACAAGATGCTCAGTCAGTATAATTATCGATGAAACAGCTAAAATCAGGAGCCCTTTAAAGTCTTATTTATAATTATTTGATCATCAGTGCAATATAAGCACAGACATATTACTGACATAATTTTATAAAAATTAAACTTATAACACATTGCTCCTCAACATATTACCATAGTACTGACATAATAAAAAATATATAAGTTATTTAATTTTTATAAATTTTTAGCTGTATATTTGCCAGCACAACAAACAAATATATAAACCATGAAAAAACTCATTATTCTAACAGTGCTTATTTTTGGTTCAATTTCAGCAATATGGGCCGATGACAGTAATTCAAACACATCAGATTATCAGACAACAATTAAATTTCTTAAAAAAAGAAAGGAAGATAAAACCCAGAGACCGCAGGCACCGGCCTACTCTCCATTATATTGTATATTGACAGATGAGGATATCACAGTGTGCTGTGAGTATGATGCTGTCGGAGACATTACAATTGTCGATTCGCGTACAGGGGTAACTATCGTAAGTGAATCGGGCGTCGACCTGGGTAGCGGTTACACCGTATATATACCCGAAACTCAGTCTGAGGCTCCGTTCACAATCTATGTGAGCATGAACGGATCGACCTATTGGGCCGATATATACTGAGAGTATGTTTAAACTTAACAAACATACTTTTACAATAATTCTTTCTCTCCAGTCAATCCATACCATGAAATCAACGATACCGATTGTTTTATCACTACTGGCAGTGTCATGTACCTCCCGCGAGAATAATGCGCGGGAGGCCGTGACCCGGTGGGTCGGCAAAGAAATAACAGTACCCTACAGGCGTTTAACGGTCGGCGATGAATCTGTTCTGTTAAACAGATACACATATTCCTACAAGATTGTGAACTATATCGACTCGGCCGGATGTACGCGATGCCGTATGAAACTTGACTTGTGGAATGCGTTCATGTCACAGCTTGATGCAGCCGATGCCGATGTCACACTGCTATCGATAATTCATAGCCGTGATAACGCCGACATACGTTTTGCTATCAGAAGCTCGTTTTTCAATTATCCGGTATACATAGATTCAGTCAACGAGTTCGGCCGCATCAACAACCCTCCCTGCGACCCTATGCTCCATACATTTCTGCTTGATAGTGAAGACCGTATTATAGCGATAGGTAATCCGGTGACGAATCCCAGAGTAGGAGATCTGTATCGTTCCATAATACTCGGCGGGGAGAATATTGATGAATCCCGTTCAGGCGACCTTCCGGTAAAAGCAGATATGCTCTCCCGCAATATCGGTGTGACACACCCCGGACAGGCGGTAACTATTCCATATTATCTGACGAACCTGTCTGACGAAGAGATTATATCAGATACCATTGTCACATCATGTGACTGTACCACAGCAACGTTGAGTCAGCCGGTCATATCATCTGCATCAATAGCGACACTGAGGGTAACAATGACACCCGATTCAATCATCGGTCCGTTCCAACGTCATGTCCAGATATACTATAAGGGATATCTGACACCGACAACCGTAATGCTGACAGGCTACAACCAGTAATTAAAACAAAAATATTTTGAGCTCAAAACACAATCAACCGATTTACTAACAACAAAAAAGATCAAAAGCATGAAAAAACTTTTTATCACAATGTCACTGACAGCGGCAGTGGCATCAGGCTACTATCTGAACCGGGTCAACAACAGCGACAATCTTTCGTCAGTCATGCTGGAAAACATAGAGGCTCTGGCCGATGGAGAATCATCGATGGATTGTAATTATATTCCGAAAGGAAAAGAGTGCAGTATAACGGTGTCAGCTGATGTTGCTGCAAAGATATTTGGTATAACCGGTAAGGGGGACGGTTCTGTCGTTGTTAATATTACAGGAGCGCAGGAATGTGAACTGGGAGGAAATTCCACATGTGTTCCTGTTCAATGTAACGAATTGTATTCCACTATATTTAATCACGGATAAATATAATACTTATATGAGCATTATCCGGAAAATCTTCATTCCCTTTATAATACTGTCGGCAGGCTGTTCACAGCGGCCTGCCGACGGTCCTGCTGTGAACATTGATATCAATACCAATGCTCTTACTGACGATGCCGGTGTTTTCTTTGAATCGTATCGATACACAATGCTGCAGACCGACAGCACCTCTGTAATAGGAAATATTGACAATATTGACATCGACAGGGACTCTGACTATATCGTGATAAACAGTCGGAATGACATCTTTGTCTATAACAGGACCGGTAGAATCATATCGTGTTTCAATAACTTTGGTCAAGGTCCTCAAGAATATCTCAATATCTCTGATCTTAAAGTATATGACGGTTCCATTTATATTCTTTCCAGGGCGTCAAAGGAAATCAAGATATATGATTTAAAGGGTAAATATATAAACTGTTTCAGGTTGCCGGACTACTATACCGATATTGAGATTACTGACGGGGCTATTTGGCTCGCCTCTACAACGTCAAACGATACAGGCTATGAATTTGCAATGATAAATCTCAAAAGTGGTGAGATCGAGCGTATGGTGATGCCGTTTGATGATAATAAAAACTTTATAAACACAGCATTTAATCCGTTTCTCATGAGCCATAGTAACAGGTTATATGTTGCCCGCCAGTTTGATATGACCGTTCAGACAATCGATTGCACGGACGGAACGGTAACGCCTGAATGGAATTTCCATGTTGATACCGAAAAACAGCTGAGCGATTATGGAGACGACCTGAGCTATCACGAACTGTATCAGGCTACAGCCAACAAGCCTGTTGTCACAAATCCCGGCCTCATGGCTAAGACCGCCAGCGCAACCTACATGACAATAAATATATTTTTCAAAATAGGGTACTTTACCAACATATATAAGTTTGATGACACCGGCCAACAGGTACCGGGTAAATTACTACGCATAGGTCTGACGAGTTATGAAGGCTATCCATTTCTAAAGAGTAAACCGCTGTTATATCACAACAGGAACTATGTTTCGGCTCTTGATGCCGCACAGGTTCTGGCAATAGCCTACAACGAAGGCATTGATGATTTTAGGGAAAATGGCCTGACCGAAGATTCAAATCCGGTGATATTCTTCCATAAACTAAAATAAAAAGTCTCAAAATACAATCTACCAATAATCACTATGAGACAAATTGTTACAGCATCTCTACTACTATCGCTGATATCATGTGGAAAATCGTCAGAAAGTATAACTGTCGACTTTGAGAATTGCCAGAATGAAACACTCTCAACCACAATATGCAGTTTTGATGAATCGCTATATCCTATTGACTTGGTACAGGCAGATGATTCGATACTCGTTGTCTATGAACCTAAGGGTGAGAATTATTATCTCAAGGTATTTGACATCAATACCGGAAAAATGATCAATTCATTGTGTAACAAGGGTAATGGTCCTGAAGACTATTTGAATCTGCGTTTTATGCCCGGTCTTGATATTGGCGGTAACTGCCTGGCCGTAGGTGATTTTCGCCGCATCAACGCATTTGCAACCGATAGTATAGCTACCCAAGGATATACAGGTCATACAATACTTATAATTCCCGAGCAACTTGGGTTGTACAATTATATATTATCAATAAATGACAATAAAATAGTATTCAGCCAAACGGGCGAGCATCCGGTCTCAATATTTTATCCTGAGACCCAAGAAGTCATATACATAGACCATCATCCCGATTATATAACCGAGGAACTGTCTCCCCTGGTAATGAATATGGAAATATATGATGCCACATATGCCTGTCACAATAATCTCGTAGTCAAAGCATATAAAAACTGGAATCAGATCGACCTGATCGATTCAGAGACGCACGAGATTAAATCACTGATATTCAATGATCACACATACAATCGTGATCACTATTCCATAGATACCGAGACAGGCACTGTCTCAAAAGATCCTGATGCAAAAATATTTTTTACTAAAGTAAAAACATCTGATAAATACGTGTTTGCATTAAACTGGGATGCCAAGCCTGAGGATATAAAAAACGGCAATGCTACATCGACAATATATAAACTTGATTATGACGGTAATGCAGTGGCGAGATATACTTTTGACACTCCGGTATCAAATTTCGGAATAGACAAGGTAAATGACCGTATCAATTATCTTATAGGAATAGGCAATGATGGAGAGATACACATTCTTAAACCCATATCTGATCCTGACTGACATATACATATTAACACAATCATATTTAGTGTCACAAAATAATGATAAAAAAGATAACAGCATTTTCGGTTTTTTTGATTGCAATGATTGCGTCGTCATGCAGTAATGTGAGATCTGATTCCCGCGTTCAATCTATGTCATTCAACGAACCTGTCAGAACAACTGTTGAAGCCAATGATTCATGTGTTACACTGAACACTATAATCAATATTGAGGATTGGGTGATTAATGATTCCATGCTTCTGTGCCGCAGCAGCAATACCGATAATATTTTCTATCGGTTTGACCCGGTGACATTCTGCCTCATCGATTCGTTTGGTACATTCGGTCAGGGACCTGATGAATACGTGACACCACGCATCGTAAAATCAGACGGACAAAAAATTATTCTGGCCGATATTGCCCAGGGGGCGTTTATATGCGATAGTGAAAAATCTCATTGTCCCAATAACAACTGTTATAATACTCCGTTTGAAATAAATTATCCTGTAATAGGTTATACCGAACTCAGGGGGCCTGACCGATATTGCATCGCAGGCAATATCCAGACGGGCGAGACGACAGACTCTCTTGCTTTACTGATATCAGACCGGCCGTCAACCGATATCCCGCTAGAATACAAGTCGGC
The DNA here is from genome assembly GCA_910584665.1 of uncultured Muribaculaceae bacterium. Classification (GTDB taxonomy): domain Bacteria; phylum Bacteroidota; class Bacteroidia; order Bacteroidales; family Muribaculaceae; genus JAAVFS01. The sequence goes on from CAJUBL010000012.1 coordinate 34,787, forward strand.
ATCGAATGGTGAATATGTGGTACTTGCACAGCAGTTCTATAACGAGATAACAGTCATTAAATTAAACGATAAAGGACAATTTGGCAGGATCATATGCTACCGTGGCAATGATAAGGGATCGGATATAAAACCTTATTATATTGATTTATATTGATGTAGCATGTGATACCGACTGTTTTTACGTAGTATCAATGAAAAACGTCAGATTCGATGGCAACAATGATCCTGAAGGAAACAGTCAGATTGAAGTATACGACTACGACATGAATCCGATCAAAGCTATCAATCTCACATTTTTACCACGAAAAATACTTCTGGACGCCCATCGCAACCGATTACTGTTATTGTCGGCAACCGATGACGATATTCATATAATCAATCTGTGAATGAAAGACCAATACAATCAATGATATCACCAAAGTACATTCTAACTGAAATATGCATCCTGACCGGAGTGGCTACTTCATGCATGAAAGACAATAACATTACTGTTGAGAACATTCCATTACCTACAATCCTGACGGCACGGGTTGATTCGATTGAAACCTTAGGGATTGATTTCACCTCATATAACCGGGATTTTACAGAACAGTGTATTGAGGATTTTAAATTCATCCCACTTGAGACTACTGAGGAAAGTCTGATCGCTACAATATCCAGTATGGCTTTGATCAATGATACTATTGTCGTTGTAGATGCCGGCAAGGCTCAGAAGATTTTTATATTTGATATAGATGGTAAATTCATACGCACCGTAGGAGCCCGCGGTGAAGGACCTGAAGAATATGGAAGCATCAACAATGTATCATTTGAAAATGACAATATCTCCATTCATGACTGGACCAGAGCACGTATTCTGACATACAGTCTATCGGGTGAGCTTGTTGCTCTGCAATCACTGCACAATAGCCGCCCCCACAATGTCGCCATAATAAATGACACTGTTCTGGCAGGAAGTTTCGCTTCATATTTTAACGAACACCCCTATGCAATAGAATGGATCGGACGAAATGATTCGACAATTGAGACCGCTCGTCCATTCAGGTACAAACGGGCTTGCCCGGCCGGCAGATTTGTAAAAACCCACAATGGCCGATTATTATATTACCGCAATGATAGTGACACTATTTTTGAGGTTATGGCACATAGCCTTACTCCTGCATATACTCTTGGCTCACCAATAGACTATGACGCACTCATGACCACGACCGGACATCTTGATGACAGAGACTTTAACATGGCGTTGTTTGAAAACGATGATATGCCGGTAAATCATTATGAAATAATAGAGATAGGCGATCTGTGGCTTGTACCTATACAGAAAGGAACCAAAAGCTATTATGTACTTTTTGACACTATTACACATAAGTCAAGGACATATCTGCGATCCGATTTATCAAACAAAGAATGTCTCATCCCATTCATCCCATACAAAGGTAATGACAGATGTATATTGACAAATATCAACCATACGTTCATCGAATTGATTTCAGAGAATGATCGTAACAGATTATATGAGTCTATCGGAGATCCTGTATTTAAGTCAACAATAGAAAACTATGACTTTGATATCAACAATCCGATAGTCTGTATTATAGGTATTGCAAAATCATGAAATCAAGCCAGTCTCTACTGGCCTGCACTATTACTCGGGGTTTTTGCGGTTGAATTCCTCGAGGACGGTCTTTATGTTGAAGTAGTATTGCCGGGTGCGGCCCTGCGGGTCGGTTACTTCTATGCAGTCGTAATATGGCTCGACAAATGCGGGCTTAAGAGACTCTACCTTTTTGCTGCTCAGATTTATGATTGTAGCCTCGTCACGAGGGTATATCACGTACCATGCGCCGGCTGTATCGGCACCGGTTCCGGTCGATACAATGGCCTCGAGGAGGCGGTTGAGACGATACTGCCATATGTTGGCAATATTGACTTTCCCTTTTTCGCGCAGTGCATAAATGAGGAAATTCATCTGATTTATGTCAAACGGTGTATCTTCGAGAGCGAGGGTAGTATAACTGATCATTGAATCGAGCTCGGCACGCGAATGTTTTTCTTTGAACGTCAACGGATTGACACGCTCGGCATATATACTGCGACGATATGGGTTATAGTCTTCCTGAAACATGGTGCCGAGGTAGAGGTAACGGTAGTCGTCTGTGGTCATGATTGTCTCGTTTTCCTGAAACCGCTTCATGAGTCTCGGGAAGTAATATTGTGACGACGGATCGGTAACGCTGGCCTTTACCTCGGCAAGGTCTACCTGACCGGCCGCACGTTTTGAAGGTACGCGGGCGGCGGTGGCTGTTATGACTACAAGCAATGAAAATATTATGTGGAACAGGTGTTTCATGAGATCTATAAAGAAAAATGTGTGGATGTCCGGAAGTCCAAAGTTAATAAAAAGCCGTTGTGTAACAATTGCACTTAACTTTTTTTCATTATAATTCACCCTTATAACCGGTCTCATAGTGTTATCTTTGTGTTCAGGTGTAAACAATAACAATCCCTTGGATCATGAAAAAGAAACTTGTGATATCGACCGGTGCCGGAATGAGTGCCGAGAGTGGAATAGCAACGTTCAGGGATGCCGGCGGACTGTGGGAACAGTATCCGGTGATGGATGTCGCGAGCGCGGACGGATTCGCACGAAATCCCCGGCTGGTACATTCTTTCTACAACAGGCGAAGAGCCGAACTTCTCAAAGCCAGTCCCAATGCCGGACATCTTGGCCTCGCAGAACTGGAGAAAGACTATGATGTGTACATCATCACCCAGAATGTCGACGACCTGCACGAACGTGCAGGGTCTCATAATGTACTGCACCTTCACGGCGAGCTTATGAAAGTACGTGCCGTCGACGACGACAGCAGAATATATACGCTCACACCCGAATCGTATGAGACTACTCCCGACACTGTAATAGACGGGCACAGAGTAAGACCGCACATAGTATTCTTCCAGGAAGCTGTGCCCAATATAGAGCCTGCCATCGATCTGGTGGAACAGGCCGATGTGTTTGTAGTCATAGGAACGTCGCTCAATGTATATCCGGCGGCCGGTCTTCTGCATTATGTACGTCCCGGTGTCCCGATATATTACATAGATCCCCACCCGGCTACGGTCCCTGCCGGCGTACATGTGATAAAGACCGTGGCCAGCGAGGGTGTCACCATACTGGCAAGGGAACTCAGCGGCCACCGCCCAGAAGAGTGACGGTATCGTTGAAAATGTCGGGTGAATACATGGAGGGGAGTACTGCGAGGGCTATCGCACGTGTTATCAGTATATCGTCATGATGTCCCTGCCGTGCTCCCTGCGAGCCGTTGGGCATATTCTCGTAGGTGTTCATCTCGTTACATGCCTCCATGTCACGCTCTTCGAGCAGACCGTCACGTACGGCGGCATTGAGACGTGTGACAGCCACACTCTTTGTAGCACGGTTAGTATGGAATCCGGGACGTCTGGCAGGTGACAGATTTCCCGGCTCTGTGAGCGATCTGTAGTACAGATTACCGTAGTACATGGCTATATCATTGAGTATGAACAGGGACGGATCACCCTCTGTATTATCGGTCTCGAGGGTATTGCTCTCATAGACGAGATGGGCATTGCCATACCATCTGGCTATTGCGGCCGCCTTCCATGCCAGCACATCATGATCACAATGACCACGCCACTGTGCCACTACCTCAAGAGATCCGGGATATGATACCCTGTCGAAGACCGCTATGACAGAGTAATCGCTTTTAAATGACCGTCCGCCGACATCAACCACCGCGATGTACCGCTAATTATAGTCAGCGGCATTATTTACAGGCAGTTTCCACACGCTGAGGTTTCCCGCTGCAGACGGTGTGAAACGTAATGTATGCAATGCCCGGGGGCCGGTTATCACCGGGCCGGTCATATCTCCCCTGACCACAGGCTCAGCACACTTCGATCTCAGACGCTCTATGTGCTCGGGAGCAAACACCTGGTATCCGGAATGGGTGAAAGCTTCGACAGGATCGGTAGGATACTCGGCCTGCATCATGGCATGATCGGGATACTCGCGCCGGCGCCGATGATACCAGTTGACCTGCTCGAGACTGCAACCGTAACGGTCCATAAGTTCACGCTCATAATCATCAAGCGAACCTATCAATGCTTCCGGATCATCGACAGGAGTACTGTAGATAGAGATATAATACCACGGGATAAATACGGGACGCTTGTCGCTTGTGCCGGCACAGGCTCTGAGCCACTCGCTGTGAAAGTAGTTGCCTACCCCGTTGGCCGTACTCTCCATGACGATGAGCGTCAGCGGAGCAATGTTTACCGACCCGCATACGGCTCTGACAAGCTGACGTGGCGTACGCTGAGGCGTATCGGCCCAGAAGGCTACTTCCGAGAGGTGTGCCATGGCAAAGTCGGCACCTCTCACTGCCTCATGATTCTCACTCGAACCCACTGTGACCCGACATCCGCGGCCGTTTATCTCACGTACATTGATGGCACGTTCAAAACCGCGGAACGACGGTTCCGATCCCTCGCCGCCCATCCACAGGTGACGCGGATACATGGCAAGCATATCACTGTACATACCTCTTATTATGGCAGATGTATCCTTTACATGCGCACATATGAGCGAGTTCCAGTTACAACGCTGGGTACACTGGATCCATGCCATGTACATCTGTACAAGCGTAGATCCTCCCCACTGGCGTGCCTTGAGCATTATGAAACGCAGGGGACGTTCCGCCAGCCTGTCCTCTTCAAACATTGACACTACATATCGCTGCGGAGCATTCAGACGAAAAGGTATCACCGAACCTGTGTTCTTGTCACGTATATTACAGCAGGTAACAGCCCAGAACTCGAAGTCGTGACAGATGCGCAGCCGGTCAAAATCATCGGCTGAGGCGAGAGATCCGCTGTATCTCACATCGGCCGTCATCGAACGTGGTACATAGACCGTATCACCGCTACCGGGGCGTATTACGGCAACACGCTCACCCGTACATCCCGATCCCGTAACAGGATCACACGGTGTACCGGCTATCTTACGGAAAAGTATATCACTATCAGGCATTAACTGCTAATTTTAAATTTTTAATTATTAATTTTTAATTATTATTGAACCCAGACGGCTGTCGGCACTCATCATAGCGTCAACCGTGACTCTCACACACCGGCGGGAAGGCATCATAATATGATGACATAATGGCCTGCAGACCTGTCCGCTGACTGTGAGCAGTGAGAAAACGCTCCACGGACCACGGCCATGATGTCCTCCTACTGTTACGGTACCGTCAATATCGCCTCCAGTAAGATCAACGGTTATCTCACTTATGTACGGGATACCTCTCACCGGATGTGTTTTCTCTATAATATCTTCTCTGATGTACATACACCGCGACATTTCACCCACCTCGCGGCACATATCGTACAGAACACCATCGCATACCGATGTGGCACGGGATGCCATCATGCAGCCATAAGCGGCGCTTATTCCCGGCAACAGGCGCAGAGACCATCCTCCACTGTCTGCATGATATACGAGCGCACGTGATATACCCGACGCTGCGGCAGGTATGGCGACCAACTCCGCATGCAGTCTGTTCCACACGAGTATGCCGGCTTCAGTACTGCGTGCCAGAGTAATCACTTTATTGCCATAAACGGCAACAATATCTGTTCCGGCTATAGCATATACCCTTATTCCCGTGTCGGTTCCGTATACAGTAGTCACAGCATCACGGCGCATTACCGGACGCGAGTCCAGACATACAGCGGCAGCAATCCGGCAACCGTTCATAGACAGCGAAAAGATTCCGTCGCTCATCATCACATTATATCGGGCTCTTGATGATTCCCAGGCCGATGATGAAGGCTGTCCCACAGGACATATGGCATTTATACACCCCATGCTTATCTCCTTGCCCGAAATATTATTGCCGGGTACATCGCCTCTATAGGATATTATATTACCCGGATAATGAACAGCAGATGATATCTCAGCCGGTATATCCGTCTCATACATTATGGCATCAGGCTCTACAGGCCATACATCGTCTGCAAGATAACAGGCAAACCGGCCGCATGGCTCGAGATTCAGTGTTATTCCGCTGACCGAACCCTCACTCCCCTTAAACTGAAGATACACGGAACGTGCGTGACTGTCGGGATATACCACGCACGGTGACAGTTTCATACCGTTCAATGAATGACTTACTCCACGGGTCACCAGTCTGCGTCCGTCGTCAAATGTCACCACAGCCACCGTCTCCATATCTCCTGCCTTACTGCTATGATTTATATAGTACTCTGCAGGATGACCGGAAAAAAGACCCACACTGATATTACCCAGAAGAGTGGTATCGCCGTCACGACGGGCCACACGTCCCCAGACGGTATGCGGCAGCATACAGCGCGTAAGCCAGTGTGGAATTGATTCGGCGACGGCTTCCGACAACAAAGATTTCTCCTCACGGAGAGAGCGGGCTACCGGCCTTACATGCAGTGTGTGACCTGTTTTTTCATAAGAAAACGGATCTCTGACCGACAGGACGGTCTCAAACAGATCTTCACATGCCATGAGAGCATTTTTTATATCCCGCCTATAACGTGGTGTAGCTTTACCCGAAGCATCACATCCGGGAAGCGTAGCCTGCAATGTGACACGGCCTGACGATGTTTCCAGACGATGAACAGAACTGAGATTACCGTCCACACAATGTATGGCAGGTGTCACCTGTATATCAAGGCGATCCACACGTTGTCCTGCAACGCCTCCTGCAGATACAGGCAATGTGACCATTATCCTGAACACAGGTACTGTGACAGCTCCTGGCATAACAATACCTCCAGCCGGATCGACCGACAGAACGGCAGTCATCGACCGGTCATGTCTGCCGGAAGGTACAAGCAGCTTAGGCATCGATTCCATCAACATACTGCCTGTACGGTCATAGAGACGGTAACGGACTAAAACCGGAGCTATATACTGGCCATTTGCCGAGGCGTCGGCACATCCCTGACAATAGGTTTCATACAGTACACTCCTGAGTCTGTCGGCATCAGCAGCCTGAAGTCTTGTATTTCCGTTTCCATAGTTTCCGGAAAGCCTGAAAGATTCTACAGGCAACGAAAAAGATGTTTCTGATACAACCTCTATGTCCGGCACAGGATAATCGGAAGGACTTACCGCCACATAACATCTCATCAGCCCCTCGCCGTCATATACAGCATGATATATTGCTTTGTCTGTCAATATCATATAACCGTCACTACACCTATATGTATCCACAATATCGCCGTCAAGCCAGTCAGCCACCACATAAGGCTGAGGAGGATCGTCATCTATACTGTGACTACATGCACCCAATACAGATCCGTCGGCAAACAGCTCCACCATATTGTCATTATCCTCAATATAGATACCCACTGTTCTCCATGGTCTGCAGTCAATTACAGCAGGGGCCATTACAGGAACAAGACATTCATACGGTCCGGAAGTATCAGGCCTGAGATTCAAACACATGCCGGCATGTTCCGGACTCAATGGCAAAAGAGTATTTTTCATAATAAAGTACTTAGTATGGTCAGTAGCCACGGCAAAATTACCACTGTAATCTCCTGTTATGTGATGCTAAAAACACTTCCTAATAAGAAAAGAAAGCCTGTACGAAAAAACGTACAGGCTTTCTTTTCTTATAGGTAACGCGTATCAGTGTGATGCGTTACAGTATCATATAGCGTCGTCTTCTACAGTCTCTATAGCCTTGGCCGGATCGACAGCCGGAACATCGTCGCTGGTCGCTGCCTCAAGCTTCTTCATTATAGAGAATATGAATGCCGCAGACAACAGACATATGGCGATGAGTATACCCCATATTACAGGTACCGATATCTTGCCCCACATCAGCATGGGTATGGATACGAGGTAATTGCCTATAGCCGTAGCGGCAAACCATCCGCCCATCATGCTGCCCTTGTACTTTGGAGGAGCTACCTTCGATACAAACGATATTCCCATCGGCGACAGCAAAAGCTCTGCGAACGTGAGCAGCAGGTAGGTAGAAATAAGCCAGTTTGGAGATTCACTGCCGTTGGTACCTATAAGATTGAGTGAAGCAAATACCATTACAAGATATGCGCAGCCGGCAACAACCATACCGTATCCTATCTTACGTGGCGCAGAAGGCTCTTTACCTCGGCTTGCAAGCCATCCGAAAAGTGCCATGGAGAACGGTGTAAGAGCCACAACATAGAACGGATTGAACTGCTGGTAAACAGCCGGGTCTATATTTTCTACAATATCGGGAGTTTTGAAATAGAACCAGGCAACAAGACCTATAGCCGCAGTCAGTACCACACCGCTTATGATCTTAGCCCTGACTGTCTTGCTCTGTATAAGGCTGAACATGGCATAAACACCTACGGCAATAGATGCGAGAGCCCATATATTGAATCCTATACGCGTCCAGCTGCCTGATGAGTTAGCGGTACAGCTCTTGGCAAATTCTGTAAGAGTCTGACCATTCTGATGGAATACCATCCAGAAGAATATAACCACAGCAAATACAAGCAGGAGAGCTACAATACGCTGTCTGGTCTGCGCCGGAGTAAGATCGGGACCGGCATTTACCGCCTTATCATTTTTCTTTGCTCCAGACTTCTTATCGGTGATGATATGCCTGTATGTATTACGTCCAAGTATATATATCAGAAAACTTATGATGAGTGAACCGCAGGCAAGCATGAATGCATAACTGCATCCCTCGGAGAAAGCTGTAATGTAATTCTGGGCATTAATGCTCAAAGAGTCAGCCACATTATCACATTTACTGAAAAAATCACCCAGATAGCCCGAAAGGAACTGAGCGAGATTGCCACCCTCTTCCATACCTTTATCTTTCGCAAAGTCAGCCATAGCCTTGAACTGCTCCGTTCCTTCGGCCGGCATATCTGTAAACTGACCGGTATCTATACACCAGTTGCTGACGGTCGCGGCCATCGAGTCGTCGGTATTGAAACCATGGCGTGTGAGAGCCATGTTTTTGAGTGAGATAGCCGCCATCGGAGCAAACATTGATCCGAGGTTGATAGCCATATAGAAAATGGAAAAAGCCGAGTCACGCCGGTCACCATAACGGCTGTTATTATACAGATCACCTACCATAACCTGCAGATTGCCCTTGAACAGACCTGTACCTACCGATATAAGCAGAAGGGCGGCAAACAGTATATAAAGCGAAGTGTTCTCACGCACCGGAGTAGGAACCGACATCAGAGCGTAACCCAGGAACATAACCGATATGCCCGTGACCACACACTTTGAAAAACTCCACTTGTCGGCAAGCCATCCTCCCACAAGAGGCATAAAATAAACCAGAGCGAGGAAAATAGAGAATATCTGGCCCGTCCACGCAGCGTCCAGACCAAACTTAGCCTGCAGGTAGAACAGGAAAATAGCGAGCATGGTGTAGTAACCGAAACGTTCGCCTGTATTGGCGAGTGACAGTACATACAGCCCGGCAGGTTGGTTTTTGAACATAATTTATAAAGTTATAGATTTAATGATTGATTCCTTCTAATCGACTACAAATATACGAAGAATATTCGATGAAAAGAATAGCGAAAGTCATGCGAAGCATGGTTCGCGGTGGCAAAGCCAATTCTTTGAGTCAAATATACGAATAAGTCGAATACAAAACTAAACTTGTTTAAGTTTTGTTGAGCGCAAGTATATAGGACAAAGTCAAATATACTAATTATAATTTATTTCAATGATGTAGTCCGTATATATATTTACAATGTCAATAACAATGTTGATAACTGTTCAAAATAATAAAACAAATATTTATAGCTTATACTTGACATTCACATCCAATTTTTATATGCTCCATCAACATTATATTCTCCAAATTTTACCTCATCATTATTTATTTGTGTTTTAAACAGTAAAATGTTGAGTTATAAAGGGTGAAAATGATAGAAATTTATTAACTTTGCAAGTTGTCAACACATTGTTGATAACTACCATAAATATCTATTTAATAGATTAAAACAGTGTTGATAACATGTTGATCGGTTCATACATGTATGAATATAACTTATTATGCAAGTTTTTAGCCGTAAAGTTATAATAGTTACTGACACTATTTATTATTATTGATTATTTTTGGAAAAATTCTTAAAACCTAAAAAGAGAAAATAAATAATGACTGTAGATAAAACTTCGGCAATCCGGGCATTGAAAGAAGAAATACTCAGACTGAAGGCTGAGAAAAACGCTGTCATTCTTGCCCACTACTATACTCGTGGAGAAATACAGGAGGTTGCCGATCATATAGGGGACTCGCTTGCCCTGGCCAGGATAGCCGCCGGCCTGAAAGAACCGGTGATTGTAATGTGTGGTGTTCATTTCATGGGTGAGACAGCCAAGATACTGTGTCCGGATAAGACTGTTCTGATTCCTGACGAGAAAGCAGGATGTTCGCTTGCCGATTCATGTCCGGCTCCGGAGTTTGAGAAGTTTGTAAAGGCACATCCAGACTATCAGGTTATAAGTTATGTCAATACTTCGGCTGCTGTGAAAGCATTGACCGATGTTGTGGTGACATCTTCAAATGCACGGAAAGTGGTGGATTCATTTCCTGAGGATGCAAAACTTATATTCGGTCCGGATCGTAATCTCGGCGCATATATAAACAGTGTGACAGGGCGTGATATGCTGCTTTGGGATGGTGCATGCCATGTCCACGAGCAGTTTTCGGTAGAGAAGCTGGTGGAACTGAAGAAAGCCCGCCCCCAGGCGCGTGTCCTGGCTCATCCCGAGTGCAAGCGTGCTCTTATCCTGCTGGCCGATGTGGTAGGCTCCACAGCCGCTCTTCTTGACTATGCTGTCAATAATGAAGCTACGGAATTCATAGTGGCAACCGAGAGCGGTATACTGCATGAGATGCAGCGTAAATGTCCGGAAAAGACATTCATTCCGCTTCCGCCCGAAGACTCGACATGCGGATGCAACGACTGCAGTTTCATGAAACTCAATACGCTTGAGAAGCTTCGGGACTGTCTGCGGGACGGATATCCTGAAATAAGTGTTGATCCGGATATAGCAAGGCTGGCACGCCGACCCATCGACCGTATGCTGTCGATACAGTAAAGATAAGAAAAAATCATTCATTAACAATCATTATAAATGGAATACAATCATCGCGATATAGAGGCCCGCTGGCAGCAATACTGGAAAGACAACAATGTGTACAAGACTGATATTGTTGAAGGAAAGCCGAAGTACTATGTTCTTGACATGTTCCCTTATCCGTCCGGTGCCGGTCTTCATGTAGGTCATCCTTTAGGTTATATAGCATCGGATATCTACAGCAGGTATAAGCGTCTGCGTGGCTTTAATGTACTCCATCCCATGGGATACGATGCATACGGACTTCCTGCCGAACAGTATGCCATTCAGACGGGACAGCATCCTGAGATAACCACCGATACAAATATAGCACGTTATCGCAGTCAGCTCGAGAAGATAGGATTCAGTTTTGACTGGGATCGTGAGATACGGACATGTTCGCCTGATTACTATAAATGGACACAGTGGGCGTTCATAAAGATGTTCAACAGCTATTATGATACTGAGGCAGGAAAGGCTATGCCTATATCCGGTCTTACTGCTCATTTTGAGAAGGAGGGTACCGAAGGTATAAGTGCATGGGGAAGCAGAGATCTGCATTTTACTGCCGAAGAGTGGAACTCTATGGACGAGAAGTCAAAGAGCGATATTCTTATGAACTACCGTATCGCTTACCTTGGAAACACTATGGTCAACTGGTGTCCGCAATTAGGTACTGTACTGGCCAATGACGAGGTGAGCGAGGGGGTATCCATACGTGGCGGTTATCCTGTGGAACAGAAGCTTATGTATCAGTGGTGTCTGCGTGTAAGCGCTTATGCAGGACGTCTGCTCGACGATCTCGATAAACTTGACTGGAGTGATTCCATCAAGGAGACCCAGCGCAACTGGATAGGCCGCTCCGAGGGTGCCGAGATGAAATTTCCTATAACCGGCAGCGATGTGGTACTTGACATATTCACCACCCGTGCCGATACGGTGTTCGGCGTTACTTTTATGGTACTTGCTCCGGAGAGTAAGTATGTGGATATGATTGTCACTCCGGACCAGCGTAAGGATGTTGACTATTATATAAACTCTATCAGGCATAAGACTGAGCGCGAGCGTATGATAGATAAGAAGGTGAGCGGTGTGTTTACCGGAGCATATGCGGTCAATCCGCTGACCGGAAAAAATATTCCGGTATGGGTGAGTGATTATGTGCTTGCCGGTTACGGTACAGGTGCCATAATGGCTGTACCGGCCCATGATTCGCGTGACTATGCATTCGCACGTCATTTCGGTCTGCCTGTGATTCCGCTTATCGAGGGTGCCGACGTAAGCGAGGAGAGTTTCGATGCCAAGGAAGGTAAACTTATCAACTCGGCCGGCAAGGATCTTGATCTTAACGGTATGGATGTAAAGGAAGCTATAGCCGCTGCCAAAAAATATATCGAAGCCAGAGGTATAGGTAAGGTCAAGACCAACTATCGTCTTCGTGATGCTATATTCAGCCGTCAGCGTTACTGGGGTGAGCCGTTCCCTGTATATTATAAGGATGGAATACCATATATGCTTGACGAGAACAGTCTTCCGCTGCAGCTTCCGGAGGTTGACAAATATCTTCCTACGGAGACCGGTGAGCCGCCGCTGGGTAGAGCCAGAAACTGGACAACTCCCGAGGGTTATCCTCTCGAGCTTAATACAATGCCTGGATTTGCCGGGTCGAGTGCCTATTACCTGCGATATATGGATCCCCACAATGATGAGGCTCTCGTGAGCCGACGTGCCGATGAGTACTGGCGTAATGTGGATCTGTATGTGGGTGGTACGGAACATGCTACCGGTCACTTGATATACAGTCGTTTCTGGAATAAGTTTCTTTATGATCTGGGTGTGGTATGCGAGCCTGAGCCTTTTAAAAAGCTTATAAACCAGGGTATGATCCAGGGCAGAAGTAACTTTGTATACCGTATCAAGGATACCAATACATTCGTATCGGCCGGACTCAGAAACAGTTATGATGTGACCCCTATTCATGTGGATGTGAATATAGTGAACAACGATATTCTTGATACTGAGGCATTCAAAAAATGGCGTCCGGACTACGCCACAGCCGAGTTCATACTGGAGGACGGGAAGTATGTGTGTGGATGGGCTGTGGAGAAGATGTCCAAGTCTATGTTCAATGTGGTTAATCCCGATGACATAGTGGAACGTTACGGAGCAGATACACTGCGGCTGTACGAGATGTTCCTTGGTCCTGTGGAACAGAGTAAGCCATGGGATACGAACGGTATAGACGGTGTGAGCCGGTTCATAAGAAAGTTATGGAATCTTTTCTACAAGGATGACGCACTGCTTGTTACCGATGGAGAACCATCGGCTGATGAACTTAAGAGCATACACAAGCTTATAAAGAAAGTTACAGGCGACATAGAGTCGTTTTCATATAATACCTCTATAAGCGCATTCATGGTATGTGTCAACGAGCTTACACAGCTCAGATGTCATAATCGCAAAGTATTGTCTGATCTCGTAGTGGTTATAGCTCCGTTTGCACCACATGTTGCTGAGGAACTGTGGCATGCTCTCGGTAACAATTCTACCGTATGTGATGCCGCATGGCCCTGCTGGAATGAGGATTATTTAAAGGAGTCGAGTATAACTATGGCCGTGTCGTTCAACGGCAAGGCTCGTTATAATATCCAGGTACCGGCAGATATGACAAGTGAGGAGGTACAGCAGGTGGCATTGTCCCACGAGCTTTCCGCCAAGTGGATAGACGGAAAGAATATCCGTAAGGTCATCGTAGTACCCGGCAAGATTGTAAATGTCGTTATAGGGTAATAAACAGCTGTTATTCACGTTATACTATATATGAAAAGACAGATAGTATTTGCAACGAATAACATTCATAAACTCAACGAGTTGCGTGCTGTGGTGGGCAACTCGCTGAGTATACTCTCGCTTGCAGACATTAATTGTAACGACGACATACCGGAGACCGGTTCCACTCTTGAGGAAAACTCAATGATAAAGGCCCGCTGGGTCCGGGAGAAATATGGTTATGACTGTATAGCCGATGATACCGGTCTCGAGGTGGAGGCTCTGGACGGTGCTCCGGGAGTGTATTCTGCCCGCTATGCTCCTGGCAACGGTCATGACAGTCAGGCAAATATGAATCTCCTGCTTCTCAACATGAAGGATAAGAAGAACCGTAAGGCACGTTTCCGTACCGTTATCACTCTGCTTGGTGAAACGTCCGGATGTCATGTTGTGGAGGGTATTGTTGAAGGTATGATATCGGACGAGCCCAGAGGAACAAACGGATTCGGATATGATCCTGTGTTTATTCCCGATGAATCGTCCGAACATCTGTCGTTCGCCCAGATGGATTCCGATGCCAAGAATGCCATCAGTCACAGAGGTCGCGCTACCAGAGCGTTACTGTCCCTGTTGAAAAATATGTAAGCAAGTGTTGTAAATACCTAACAATAATAATATCTATGAAATTACGCCACTTACTTTTTCTTGTTTTATTCATAGCGGCGACGGCATCGGCCGGCGCTCAGCTTGCTGTGGGAAGCTGGAAATCGTTTGCTTCATTCTCTACTGTCGACCGTGTGGCAGATACTCCTGATATAGTCTATTATCTGACCAACGGCCAGCTGTATTCTTACAATAAGAATAACGAGGAGACATATAATTATTCTACCGGCCAGCGTCTCAGTGACAGCAATATCACATCTATATATTATAATTATGATAAGGACTATCTGGTAGTGGTATATTCCAACTCCAATATGGATATTATCGATGACGACGGGAAGGTGACGAACCTTCCCGATATCAAGGATGCTTCGGTAGGAATTATTCCTGTAGTCAACGATATGGTATTTGACGGAAACAGGATATATGTTGCCACTAACTTCGGAGTGGTGGTGTATGACGACCGGAAGAAAGAGGTGGTGACATCGGGAAACTATGGAAAGAATATGACTTCGGTGACTGTTGTAGGTGATACTTTATGGCTTATAGAGGGATATAGATTCTACAGTTCCGATAAAAACAGGTCGATGACGTCGTCCGATGCTATAGCGTTGCAGCCGATGGGATATACTGTGAATGAAGTGATGCATATGTCAGACGATAAGGTCGTGATGATTGCCGACAACAATACCCGCGTTACTGTGGCACGTCTTGCCGAAGGTGAGAAAAATATGGAAATCATCAATGAAATTTCAGAACTCGCAGATGTTAGGAACCTGCAGCCGCTTGCCGACGGTTCGTTCATGTGTCATACATATAATACTATATATGTGATATCTCCTGACGGTACTATAGTACCTGCGTCTGTTTCCGGTACGGATCTTGAGGCAAAGAAAGTAGGAGGACATTATGAGATCAAGAACATAGCTTCATGCCGCGGATTGAAAAATCTGTGGCTCGGTTCTGATGCCGGACTGTCATCATTTTCAATGAATGGTAGTGATATTACAATATTATCAGAACCGGCCCGTCCTGATAATGCTCTTACTTTCAGTATTATAGGTGATCTTGTTAAAGGTAGTTCGGGAGCTGTTTACGCAGCCAGTCACGGTTACAGTCACCTGATAGGCGAGGATGTGAATCCCGGTAACAGTGATCAGAATTTCTTTTATATAAACAAAATAGAAAATGGAGAGATAACTGACCGTACTCCTAAAGTAGGTGAATTCAAGGTACGGAATAATACCAACCAGTCGCTTAGTGTGGCACCATATGGATTTAAAGGAGGATACAAGGTTAAGGAACTTCCAGGTGATCCTGATGCACTGATTGTAGGATCCCGTTTTGATGGATTATATGTGTTCAGACCAGGGCTTGAGACTGTACAGTATGACGATTCCACTTCTACAATGTGGTATACAGGAAACCGTTTCAGACTTCAGGCCAACGGTATGGATTTTGACAGGAAAGGTAATCTGTGGGTATCTCAATATGTATATTATCCTGAAAGCCATCAGAAACAGTTTCATATGCTGAAAGCTGACAAGGTAGGAAAATGGACCAGTCATTCCGACTGGCAGTCGTTCAGACAGAATGTGGATGATGAGTATAACAGCCACGACGGAAATCTTCTTGCATGTAAGTATTCCGACAATGTCTTCTACATTGACGGGTACTATCAGTGTCCGGTTACAGTCATCCGCACCAATGGCACTGATGATGTAGGTGATGATGTTATGTTCAAGAGTACTAACCTTATCGATCAGGATGGCAATGCATTTAATTATCTGTATTGTTTCTGTATGCTTGAAGATAACCGCGGACGTGTGTGGATAGGCACCGACAATGGTGTGGTGGAGATTACCGACCCTGACGATATATCAGGTTCTCAGTTCAGAATCAATCACCTTAAAGTGCCACGTCGTGACGGAACCAATTTTGCAGATTACCTGCTCAATGGAGAGACTGTTACCGCTATGGCTCTGGATCCTTCCAACCGCAAATGGCTTGCAACCCGCAACTCGGGTGTATATCTTGTGAGTGAGAATGGAGACGAGATTATAGAACACTTTGATCCTACAAATTCTCCGTTGCCGTTCTATGCTGTGTATGCCGTTGTCTGTGATAATGAAAATAAAGTATACTTCGGTACTTCCAACGGTGTGTTTATGTACAGCAGTATGTCTGCTCCGGCACGTGAGGATTTCTCGGAGGTATATGCCTATCCTAATCCTGTGCGTCCCGAATATACAGGCTGGATAACAATTACCGGACTCATGGAAAATTCTCTTGTCAAGATTACCGATGCTTCGGGTAATGTTTTCCATCAGGCTGTAAGTGAGGGTGGTATGATGGTCTGGGACGGATGTGACCGTCACGGACATCGTGTCAGGACAGGAGTCTACTATGTTTTCGCATCACATGGCGGGGAAGGTATGGAGAATGATGGTGCCGTTACTAAAATTCTTGTTGTAAATTAATGTTTATGTCCGATCAGAAAGTTACTTTGAAATATACCGATGAGCGTGACCGTTGCTATGGTCTTACCGGTATGGCTATGAGTATCGTGGTTATGGATAGCGAGGATCTTCTCGCTGGTATCGACATGGATGCTCCGGTAGATGAGATGATGAATTTTACCCCACAGTATTACTTTGCCGGTAATCCGCGCCTGTCGGCCCGTCTGGCATGGAATCATCTTGTGGAACATTATAATATTACTATTGGTATGCTCGTGGGCAATGTGTTGTGCCGTTATTATGTGAACAGCCGTAAGGAAATTACCCCTGAGTTGCTTGAACTTGTACATCAGTATGTCACAGATGAGGGGAAAGCGACATGTCAGCTCGATGAAGATGAGATAAATGCATTGTTCAATAAACAGTTCAGTTATATGCAACGTTTATTCCGTCACCATGGTGTGCAGTCGGTCGTAGACGACTTTGCATCCAGACTGCTTCAGTGTCGCAAAATGTCGGTAAGTGAAGTTATTGAAGGATTCAGAACTCTTAATATGCTGTAAAAAAGCAAGGACGGACAACCTTTCATCATGGCTGACCGCCCTTTCTTCTATCCGACGGCAGACTTCCTCACGTGCGGTATAAGTCTCCGGCAGACTTTTTTAACGTTGTCAGACAGGTTGTATTAAAGCGTGTGTTTTTCATCATACTGGTGGGGCGGGGGCAAATGTCGCTTCCAACATTTATCACAATCTTTTTTACCTCGGATCAGAATTTGGAGAGATTTCTATCTCGCCGTCACCACCCCCGGTAACCTGTCACATGTTCTGATAATATAACATATTCGTCATACGGCTTGTTCAGGGGTACATTATTTGTCACTACGTCACAACAACCTATAAAATAGACTTTTTCATAAAAAGTTTGTTCAATTGAAAAAAAGTAACTATATTTGCAGTCGCTTTCAGGGGCACGAATCGCTGATATCGTATCGTTGAAGTAATTTTACCGGCCCATTCGTCTATCGGTTAGGACGCAAGATTTTCATTCTTGAAAGAGGA
>CAJUBL010000013.1 GCA_910584665.1 uncultured Muribaculaceae bacterium
TAGAGCCGGAGGCAGACAGCTGTCAAGGTATGTGCGGGCCTGACTGTATGGTATTCGCACAGGGGAGCGTGAACCGTAGCGGCACAGACGGCGCCTGCCCGCCCCCTACCTCCGGAAGAGTAGGAATTTCGGTTTTTTTATATGTCTGAGTCAATAAAAATCCATATCTTTGAGACATGAAAAATTTCGTAGGATTGTTGCTCTCAGGTTTACTCATTGCTGTCGTATCTTCGTGTGGCGGCGGTGATACTTTCACTGTTATAGCTAAGGTTGAGAATCTCGGCACGCAGAATGTGCGTGCTGTATATCGTTATGACGATAAGGTTAATGTGATTACTTCAATGGCTCTTGACGGCAGTTTCCAGTTTATTGCTGTTGCCAGAGAGCCGGTCCTTATCGATCTGTATACCGGCTCGCGTTCCCTGATAGGTCATGTAGTCGCCTGCAATGGAGAGACTGTGGAGGTTTCGTATAAGCTTAATGAACCTGGTTTTATGACTGCAAAGGGGAACAGGACAAGTGAGATTCTGGCACGGTTCATTACCGATAATGCTGTCGCTATAAACTCGGGCGACAGCAGGATGGTCAATGATGCTGTAGCCAGGTATTGTGAATCTCATATTGGTGATGCGTCGACTCCGTTCGTTTTTCTTTCGTTGTATAATGGCAGTGATGATCCTTCGGAGGCTGTAAGGCTTGCTGACGGTATGCCGGTTGAGTCGCGTAATGTCCGCGAGATGCTTTCGTCGTATTGCGAACTGCTATCACCGGTTCCCGATTCTCTGCCTGTATTCGAGCCGCTTGAATTATATTCGGCCGGTGACAGTATGACTACTCTGAGACCATATGGGTCAAGGGGTGTTTTTCTTGCGATTCTGCCTGCCGCAGGTGATGAGTCTTACAAGACTCGTGCCGATGGGCTGAATGTGCTGAATGACTCTCTGAAGAGCCGTATCCGTGTTGTTGAGCTGGGTCTCGATCATGATACGGCGGCATGGCGTGGGGCTGTGGGGAATCTCAGACCTCGTTACGAGCGTTGCTGGTCACCTGGCATGTATGCTACACCCGGCCTGGGCCGGTATCGAATCACTGGTTTTCCGTGGTATATAGTCGCCGATTCCGTCGGCAATGTTGTGTATTCGGGACAGGAGTATGAAACGGCTTCAAAGGCCATTGATTAAGAGGCTGTTTAATAACTAATGTGAATGCCCGGTGGCGTATCTTTTAGATAAATTCCTATAAATGAAGAAGGAGCGTAGCTGGCTACGTGACTGATGAATTTTAGGAATTTAGCAAAAGAGACGCCAAGGCGATGGTAATTTTAAAATATCAAAATATGCAAAACCCAAACCTGACAGGAACAATACCTTACCACTCGAAAATCTCGGGCGTATTTCGCTCTTTATCTCAGTCACATAGCCAGCTATGCTCCTTCGATTCAGAGCAAAATCCGCCTCGAGCTTTTCGGCCGGGCATTCACATTAGTTATTAAACAGCCTCTAAAGTATGGTTCTATGCTTGTAAAGACTTTCGGAGCAGCCGTTCAGGGCATTGATGCGATTCTTATCACTGTTGAGGTCGCTGTTGACCGTGGCAGTGGTTTTGTGATGGTGGGTCTTCCTGATACTGCTGTCAAGGAGAGCGGTGACCGTGTTCAGTCGGCCTTGAAACAGTCGGGTGCGTCTTTTCCGCGAAACCATGTTGTGGTCAATATGGCGCCGGCCGATGTGCGTAAGGAAGGTGCGGCTTATGATCTGCCTATTGCTGTCGGTATCATGGCTGCTGACGGGCAGATCCCTGCTGACAGTCTGTCCCGTTTAGTTATAATGGGAGAGCTGTCTCTTGACGGTTCGGTGCTCCCTATAAGGGGTGCTCTTCCTATGGCCATTCATGCCCGTCAGCTCGGATACGAGGGTATGATAGTACCTCAGGCTAATGCCACTGAGGCTGCTGTTGTCAATAATCTGGATGTTTACGGTGTGGAGAATCTGGAGCAGGTCATACAGTTTCTCCGTGGGGAAATGATGTTACAGCCTACGGTTATCAATACGCGCGAGGAGTTTGCCAGGGCGTCGGCCGAGTGTACGCTGGACTTCAGTGATGTCAAAGGTCAGGAAAATGTGAAACGTGCTATCGAGGTAGCGTGTGCCGGTGGTCATAATATACTTATGGTTGGTACGCCTGGGTCGGGTAAATCGATGATGGCTAAGCGTATACCGTCCATATTACCTCCGCTTACGCTCGCTGAGGCTCTTGAGACCACCAAGATACACTCTGTGGCCGGTAAGCTGCGCCGGGGGTCTATGCTGATGACTCAGCGGCCTTTCCGTTCTCCACATCATACGATTTCACCTGTGGCTCTTGTGGGCGGAGGTACAAATCCCATGCCTGGCGAGATTTCGCTTGCTCATAACGGCATACTTTTTCTTGATGAATTTCCGGAATTTTCGCGTGGAGTTCTCGAGGTTATGCGTCAGCCTCTTGAGGACCGCCATATCTCGATCTCGAGAGCCCGTTATGCCATAGAATATCCTGCCGGTTTCATGCTTGTGGCGTCGATGAATCCTTGTCCGTGCGGATATTACAATCATCCCACAAAGCAATGTACCTGTATGCCCGGGCAGGTGCAGAAGTATCTCAACCGTATCTCGGGTCCGCTCCTTGACCGTATAGACATACAGGTAGAGATTCTGCCTGTGGCATTCGGACAGATGGCGTCGTTGCGTCCCGGTGAATCGTCGGAGTCTATAAGGGAGCGTGTTGTCAGGGCGCGAGAGATCCAGACCGAGCGTTTTGCCTCCGAGCGTGATGTGCATTGCAACGCCCAGATGGACAGTCGTCTGCTTAATCTGTATGCACGTCCTGATGCAGAGGGGCTGCAACGTCTCGAGGAGGTGATGACCAGATACGACATGTCGGCACGGGCCTATGACCGTATACTCAAGGTGGCGCGTACTATAGCCGATCTCGACGGGTCTGCCGACGTGCGGACGCCTCATATCTATGAGGCTGTTAATTACCGCAAGCTTGACCGTTCGTCATGGGGCAGGACGTTCTGACATTCGTCTGACCGGATGGTTTGTATGGCCTGAACTGCAGTCGTCCGGTAACGGAGTATTGTATCACGGATTGCCGGGACAGGTATTATCAGCATGGTGTCACGAGTACGGTGGCCTGTTGCGGATTCCTTTCAACTATGATGTAGCTTAGTGTTCTGCCCGGGACAGTGACCTGTTCCTTATCCCGGTTGATCGAGATATCTCTGGTAAGATCGAGACCGGGGGTGCCGGAGGATTTGTATGCGGCTTCTTTTATGCACCAGGCTATGAGATGATCGGTCGGGGTGGTCCATTCGGTCTGTTCGTCCTGTGACAGGTACCGGTCAATGATTCGTTCGAGCTGATGGGAGCGAAGTGTCTCGGTGTCGATTCCTATAGGATGCACTGTAGTGCTAAGTGCTACTACGGCCTGAGTAGATGAGTGTGAGATACTTATGTGTATGTCGTTGTGTCCCGGCAGGTATGGGGCTCCGTCCGGAGTGTGCCCGATGGATAGGGGTTCGCCGAATAGTGCGCTTACCATGGAGTTGACGGTTTCACGTTCCCGCGACTGTCTGTCGTGTCTTTGTCCGGCACGGATTGTGTCGGTAATTATGGTTACGCCACCTGTTTTCTTTATGTTCATTGTTTTTTCAGCGTTTTTAGCATATGCGTAATGTCGCGTTCGAGCATTTCCAGAACAGGTGATATCGAGTCGGCGGGTGATGATGCGGATCCTTCGACTGCCGCTGTGCCGCTTACGAGCACCGAACTGTGGTCGGTGGCGAGAAACTGTACCGGTATGGGTGAACCGGCCGGTGTTATTATAAGTTGTGCGTCAAATGCTTCAGGTGTGGTGAATGATATCACCTCAGTCGGCAGTCCTCCGGTGTTGAGTGACAGACGTTCGACCCGGTTGTCGATGGCTTCGCCGGCTGTGCCCGGATCTATTTCGGTGACTGTGATATACATGGAAGTTCCAAGGCCTGGATAGCAGGCTGTTACCCAGCTGTTGCCGGCGGAGACAACAGTGTCGGTGACAATGGTGTTTAGCTGTATTGATACAGTACCGGCCCGGACAGTCCGGTAGGCTGGAGCAGGTATGGCGATGCGGTGATATGCTGCAGGGCGTGGTACGGCGATTTCACGTTGTCCTCCGGTGCAGCATGATAATGTCATGGCGAGACCTGATGACATCAGCAGGTATTTGGTGATTGATTTCACTGTATCTGTATGTCAGGCATCACTTTGACGCGTACGCTGGTGATGCGGTGATGTTCGATGTCGAGAATCAGGAAGCGGCAGTGACCGTAGACGATCGACTCCTTTTCCTTGGGGAAATCTCCCTTGATAGACAGTAGCATGCCTGCCAGGGTCTCGCAGTCTTCGATCACCGGCTGGTAGTCGTTCTCGTCAAGGTCTGTGACGCGGAAAAAATCGTTGAGCAGTGTACGTCCTTCGAATATATAGGTGTCGTTGCCCAGTTCCTTATAGGTTTTGTCCTCCTCGTCATACTCGTCGTTGATGTCTCCTACAATCTCCTCCAGTACATCTTCGAGCGTGACTACTCCCTGTGTGCCGCCATACTCGTCGACGACGATGGCGATGTGTTTCTTGAGTTTACGGAAGTCCTCCAGCAGGTCGTCGATCATGCGTGATTCGGGTACGAAATATGGTTCGCGTATAAGTGCCTGCCATTTGAAATCGGTTTCGTGTGTGCCTATGTATGGAAGAAGGTCCCGGCTGTACAGTACTCCCTTGATGTTGTCCTGTGTCTCTTCGTATACCGGCAGGCGTGAGTATCCGCTTTCTCTCACAAGATCAAGCACCCGCTCGAAGTCCCATTCGATGTCTATGTCGGTTATGTCTACGCGTGGTGTCATGATCTCTGAGGCTGTTGTGTCGCCGAACCGGAGTATGCCTTCAAGCATCTCCTTTTTGTCTTCCTCTGCCACATCGGTGATTTCCAGAGCCTGTGACAGCTCGTCGGCCGAGATGTTCTCCTGGTGTTTGGTCACTACTCGGTTCACTATATATGTACTTTTTACCAGCATGCGTGACAGCGGTGACAGTATTCCGGACAGAAATGATATGCCGCCTATCGCGTTGTGTGCCCATCTCATGGGGTTGCTGTTAGCCAGCAGTTTGGGCAGGATCTCTCCGAAGAGCAGTATCAGGAATGTCAGTATGACTGTCTGAAGTATGAAACTCATCAGCGGAGACATGCCGCCGAATACAGGTCCAAGCGCGAAGTTACAGAGAACGACGATGGTCACATTAACCAGATTGTTGGCTATCAGGATTGTTGCAAGCAGTTTCTGAGGCTTGGACAGCAGGCTGCGTATCCGGTTATTGACCGCCGAGTCATCAAGCTCGTCGAGAGTGTCCGGGGTTATCGAGAAGTAGGCGATCTCGCTGCCCGACACGAAGGCTGATACAAAAAGTGCCAGTACAGCGATGACAAGGGCGGTGATCTGTGATCCGCCAAATGTAGTGATTTCTGCGGCCACCATGGCCGGTAAAGGGTCTAAGTCCAAGACGATGAGGGGTTTGTTAATTAAGCCTCGGGTAGCCTGTGCAGTTCCCGGGGAGAGTGGATTTTCCACAACCGTTGCAAAAATACTGAAAAAATACTGTATTGTCGAATTTTTCCATTACTTTTGCACCCGATTCAGATAATAGTTGGTTCGCCCTTTAGACAAGGGTGATGAAAAGGGAACGGGGTGAGAATCCCCGACAGACCCGCTGCTGTGATTCCCCGTGAACCGGACTACATGTATGCCACTGACCGAGCAGGAGTGCGGACGTCGGGAAGGCGGTAGCCCGCTGGGATAAGTCAGAAGACCTGCCAATAGTATTAATTTCGCATTTTATGGCGCTCGTGGTAAAAGCGTCGCGAAGAAAATATTGTTGAGACAATGATCCAGACATCGTCCCGGCGGTGTGTGTGGTTATCGGTGGTAACCATACTTATGGCCGGTTGTTTATCTTGTTTCGGTGCTCCCGTGGAGTCCGGACATTTGCCTGTCGATTCGACCGTAGCCTTGCGTGAGGTGATGGTGACCGCCAGACGTAAGCCTCTCGCTACCGTGCAGAATCTGTCGGGAACAGAGCTACAGTCATTGTCTTCGACTTCAATTGCCGATGCGCTTAAGTATTTTGCTGGGGTTCAGATCAAGGACTATGGTGGCCTTGGCGGTCTTAAGACAGTCAATGTGCGTTCGCTCGGAGCACAGCATGTCGGCATATATATCGATGGAGTGCGTGTCACCAACGCCCAGAACGGTACTGTTGATCTGGGCAAATATTCTCTTTCGACTCTCGAGTCGGTATCCCTTTACAACGCCAATCGTCTGGAAAACGCCCAGTCGGCTTCGGAGTATGCATCCGGTGCTACCGTGTACCTGCGCACGCGGCGTCCGATGTGTGACTCTCTTTCGGTGCTCGCACGCATCGGTTCGTTCCATACCTATTCGGGACGTGCAAACCTGCAGTTCAGCCGTCATGGCTGGCAGGCATTCATCGATGCCGAATATCTTGACTCACGGGGAGATTACAGGTTCCGTTACAAGTCGCGCTACGAGGATACTGTCGGTGTCAGGCGCAATTCCGATATCAGGTATACGCGTGTAGAGGCGGCTGTTTTTAATGGCGGTTTCTCTTCACACCTGTATTATTATGACTCGGAACGCGGGTGTCCCGGCGGAATTGTGCGGCGTCTGTCCGACAAATATACCAATGTGGGTCGCGAGTGGGACCGCGATCTCTTTGCCCAGGCTTCCTACCTGTGGCGTATTGATAATCATAATCATTTGAATTTCATAGCCAAGTATTCACACGAATACCTGCGATACTGCACCGATTATCCTGAGAATCAGAATACGGCCAAGGTCAATAACCATTATTGGATGGACGACGGATATCTTTCGGCGGCATATGCTTTCATGCCGGCAGAGTGGATATCGGTGAACATGGGCTATGATGCCCGTATGTCATGGCTTGACGCCGATCTTAAACGGTTCAGTACCGTGCGGCGTTTTGACCAGAAGGCTGTCGTGGCGTTACAGCTGCGTTACCGTGGTTTCCAGCTGGCCTCGTCGGTGTTATACCAGCGTTACCGTGACTGGATAATCAATCATTGCGGAGCGGCTGATCCTTTCGACAGATTCACTCCGGCTGTCACACTCGGTTACAGTATAGGACCTTTGACCGTGAGGGGCTGGTATAAGACTATATTCCGCGCGCCGACACTCAATGACCTGTATTACACCCAGGTGGGTAACCGTAATCTCAGACCCGAGTATACGCGGCAGTTCAATCTGGGAGTCGAGTATCATTTTGTCTCACGCTTTGTAATGGCGTCTCTGCAGGCCGATGTGTATCAGAATTCGATCGATGACCGTATCGTGTGCCTGCCTCTCAAAGGGACATACTCATGGTCGATGATGAACTACGGCAAGACTTTCTGCCGCGGACTGAATGCTACGGCATCAGCGCGCTGGAATATCGACAGAGCCTGGTATGTCTCACTGCTGTCGTCGCTTACATGGCAGCGTGATCTTAACCGCACCGATCCCGAGAGTCCTTCTTATGATAAGCCGATATGTTACTCGCCGACATTGTCCTACGGAATTACCGGTATAATCGGGTGGAAGTCTGTATCGCTCACAGTGTCAGATCTTCATGTCGGAGAGCGTATGTGGTCATATGCCGATCCTGAGGATATCCTCGCTCCATATGACAATGTCGATGTCAGGATTACCGGATCGTGGCGTAACTGGAGTGCATCGCTTGAAATCAACGATCTGCTTGACGAGCAGTACGAGCATGTCCCGAGATACCCCATGCCGGGACGTACATATCGTTTCTCACTGATATTCAATCTTTAATTCAATATAGCAATGAATTTATTTTCAAGGACAATCGCGGCCTTCGTTCTGTTGTCTGCTACAGTGTCTGTATCTGAGGCTCGTGAGCGTATTATTCTGCTCAACGAGGGTAACTGGCAGTCTGACAACGGCAGAATAACTTATTTTGAGGATGGCGGTATTGTCAGCAACCGGTGGTTCAGGGAAATCAACGGATACAAGCTCGGTGATACGCCCGATGACATTATACGCGTCAATGACAATCTGATAGCCATTGCTGTCAACTGGTCGAATATCGTGCAGTTCATCACACCGCATGGCAAGGCTGTGGCGGCTACCGAGGATGTTCCCAATTGCCGGAAACTCGCCACCGACGGCCGGTATGTATATGTATCGTCCTATGGACATGAGTGTGGGGTGAACAGCGGTTTCATGTATTTTGACAAAGGGTATGTCGCCAAGATCGATATCAGTACGTTCAAGGTGGTCGATGCTGTCGAGGTAGGATATGAGCCTGAAGGTATAGCATATTACAACGGGCATCTCTTTGTTGCTAATACCGGTGGATATGCATTTCAGGAAGACCATGAATATGAGACGACGGTCAGCGTGATCGATGCCGCTACAATGGAGGTGAAACGCAATGTCGATACCGGTCAGATCAATCTGTACGGCAAGATGTCACAAAGTGGAAAATACCTGTGTATCAACTCTCCGGGTGACTATTATGGTGTCATGGCGGCAACTGTGATATTTGACTGTGATCGGGCACTTAACGGTTCACCCGATGAGGATTGTTTCACCAAACTCGAGTATGCGGCGACATATAGCTGTACCGATACTGACGGGCGTTTCTATGCCATAGGTTCAAGGTATTCCTATTATACGTCGCAGTATGAATTCAATTATATTATTATTGATCCGGAGCTGGTTATGCAATCGGGAGGTGGTGAAGGTGTCGACGAGGATGCATTTCCGGGTACGGTGCTCAGGGATCTTAAAAAGATGTCCATGCCTTACGGTATATATATAAATCCGTATACCGGATATATATATGCCACTGATGCCGGGTCGTTTGCCGAGGCCGGAGGGCTGTATCAGTGGTCGCCTGACGGAACTCTGACCGGAACATACGGTGTTTATATCAATCCGGCTCATTTTCTGGCTGTGAGTGATGACATGTATTCGGGTATCGATGATGTGGTATATGATACCGCCGGTGACGCTGATGCTCCGGTATATAATCTGCAGGGCATAAGGATCTGCAGTCCGCGGGCCGGACAGCTGTACATACGTAATGGTAAGAAGTTTATACAACCATAAACCTAATATAACAACAGAATGAAGATCAATTACTTATCACTATTGCTGGCCGGACTTGTGTATGTGCCGGCCATGCAGGCCGCCGATGTGACGGTCACTATGAACAACATCTCCAAGACAATGACCCTGGAGTCAGTGGCTTCGGGCGAGAAAATCGAAGTGGGTGAGCCTGAAAGGCAGGTTTACAAATTCTCGGCGCCTGCCGGTGAATATATTCTGTCGGGCTTTGCCGGCGAGACACTCAATGGCACTATCAGGATCACTGTTGATGACAGTGAGGGTGTACAGGAATTTAAGATCCTCACCTGTACGGTCTATGCTACCAACAAGAATTCCGACAATTCGGTCTGGACTATTGCCGACGGCGATTATACTCTTGATGTTGTTGTAAACTCGCGCGAGGGATTGAAGCAGGAAATAACACTCGGCAACAGTACCACGGCAAACCGTGCCACTTTTCTGGCTCTTAACGGTAATAGCAGTGTCGTCGAGTTTATTCCTTCCGAGCGGCATCGTAGAGAAGGCTATACCTCGCTTTATAAAATGAATAACCTGACATTTAATTCTACCATAAGCGGTGTAATCCCCATGGGCGAGAACTATGTTGTTGACGTTCCGGCAGCGGCTCGTTTCAGTATGGGAATGAAAAAGTCCCATTTCGTTGACTTTATACCGGTTGAACCTCAGAATGTTCAGGAAAAAGACGGCAATAAACAGCTGACATTCTATCTGGCTCAGAGTCAGGTGTACAATTTCCGCACATGGATTGACGGCGGAGTGACCTATGCCGGTTATTTCAATATGGGCACCAGGGCTGAGGACCGTCCCAGACTGGCTTTTACCGAAGCTGACTATAAGGTCTATAATCCCGGGACCATTAATCACGATCCTGCGAGCAACAAGGGATACGAGACCGGTAACATCTTTGTCAACGTCAATGAGCGTGGTCATCTGGTTATGAATCAGGGCCAGACATTTAGGGCTCATGCTATGCGATCATGGGAGCTTACCGACAACACGACCAACAATTATTTCATTGAGCCCGATTTTCACTACGCTGTTCTGGATCTTCACGGCAGACCTTGTGACGATGTGATAAGTATCTCTCAGTCCGACGGTTCATCATGGGCCGAGATCAAGGCTATAGGAAATGGTGAGGTAATCGTGCTTGTAACTTACGATGCAATCGCTCTTGATTATTATAACAAAGCCAATAAGACTGAATACCTCGGAGGCGAGTTCTGGGGAGCCGTGTGGCCTGAGAACACAGCGGCCTATGTGGTTACCGTCGGTCAGGATGCCTCGTCGGTTAATCCCTGTATGTTTATCAATGAAGGATATAACGATGGGGCCAAAAAAATGGCGGGAGACAATGTCGATGCCGAGCATGATATTTTCTACTACCTTGACACTGAGGAGGGCGCGGCCTATACATTTACTCCTGAGGGAGTCAGCGAGGTAACCATTGCCTATCCTGTTATAAGCGAGTCCAAGGCTACCTACAACGGCTTCGGCAAGGAGGGCGTGACAAAAAACGATGACGGGTCATATACGTTGCTGCTCAGGCACGGACGTCAGATCGTAAAGCTTGCCGACGCCTCGGGAAACTCGGTCTATCAGATTCTTACAGCAAAGAAATGTCATCGTGAGATTATCAATGAAACCCATCCGGAAAGTGAGTATGCGCGCCCCGGAGACAGGATACGGATTCAGTACTCCGGTCTTCATCATCCTGCCAACAAACTTGCCGGAATATACAACATGTCGGCTTACGTAACCTATAAAGGTATTCCCAACGGTACGTCTCTGATTCAAAGTTCCGGACAATATACATTCGGTTCGGCTCCCAAGGCACAGGCTGTGACGGTAACTATTCCCGAGGATTATGATGCGGAGGCAAATCCGGAGTTTATTCTGAACGAAGGTGTTATACAGGTCAACGGCTTCGGCGACCCGATAGGCAATCACCGTTTCATAGACCCTGTAGCAGGGCGTTCGCCTAATTTTACAGCCATAGCACATAAGACATATTTCGGAGCTGTCCCCGATATCCGTATTCCGGTGACCGTAGACGGCAACAGCGCTGTTGACGAGGTGGAGATGTCTGACGTCATACCGGTAGTATATTATAATCTGCAGGGTGTTGCATCGGAAACCCCGCACCATGGACTTAACATAGTCCGCATGTCCGACGGCTCTCACCGTAAGGTTATTTATTGACCATGCACGGGGCTGTGAAGTCCCGCCGATTATAGTAGCCAGGCCCCGGCTTCTGCAGGATGTATGCAGAGCCGGGGCTTATCAGTTCATATTAATAAGTAATCCGGTGATAAAAGTGTTAATAATACACCTACTCTGCCATGTGTTGTAATGTGTGCTTTATTGGTTTAATGACAGTGGTTTATGTCTTTATGAAGTAGGCTGACTGCCTACTTTTCTGTTTAATCGGCATGAAAAACGGTTCTGGGGGACGATAACTTTGCAATCGACAATTGTGTCATTGACTCTTAAATCGAAAACCGTTTTACAAATCATTATTATGATGGAAAACTTCTCGGAAATCTATAAGATGTATCACCCCAGACTCGTGCGTTTTGCCTGTGACTTTCTGCCATATCGTGAGGATGCCGAGAATCTGGTTCATGACTGTTTTCTTGAATTATGGAAGAATTTCGATCATATTGATGAAATAAACAATATCAATGCCTATATGTTCAGACTCGTACGTAACCGTTGTCTTGACCATCTGAAACATCTTGTTCATGAGAAAGCTTATGAGGCCCAGGCTGTTACGGAATTTAAGGCTCGTGAGGGCGCTCTCGAGCTGATGAGCGATTCGGCAGTCATAGCTGACGAGATGCTGGCTCTGGTAAGGGCTGAGGTAGGCAATCTGCCTAAGCGTTGCCGTCAGATTTTTCTTATGAGTCGTGTCGATGGTCTGAGCCATAGTGAGATTGCAGATTCGCTGGGGCTGTCGGTCAACACTGTCGGTGTGCAGCTCGGAATTGCGCTTAAGCGTCTCCGCTCTGTGACTGACAGATATTTAAGCTGATTTTTCAGAAGCTGTTTGGGTACAAGATATATTCATGGTACAGAAAGATTTGTTTTCTGCAGTGGGGTGCATGTCGGTGACGATATGCACCTCACGCTAATGTGGATAGTAAATTTTTATTCAGTGATTCTAATTGGCATTAACATTTCAATCGTCTTAATGGTGTAAAACAAGATGTTTTTTTAAGGATTTATGGATGATTTAATCGTTAAATATCTCACTGACAAGCTTGATGCCGATGATGTCAGGACATTTGTCAGGCGACTCGGCTGTGATCCGGTTTACCGCGGCGAGTTTGAAAAGACAGTTATCGCGCTTGCTTTCGCCGACCTGAGCCTTGGCTGTGATAATTCCTTAGATCCATCTGATACACAACCTCATGAGCCGGTAGCTGATGAAACGAAATGACTGTATATCGATTGTTTCGCAACGATCTGTGACACTGTTGTCTGTTGTTATGTGGAGCATGTCTGCCATGATGCAGAGTGTGTCGGCCGATACGTTTTTTGCTGACGGATATCATGGCGGTATCTATGGTCACTATCCGGTTGAATGGAAGACTCAATTTATTGTTGATCAGTTGGATAAAAATCCCGACTGGTGTATAGGTCTTGAGATAGAGCCTGAAACCTGGGATACGGTGCAGGTGCGCACGCCATTGGCTTACAGCCGGTTTGACAGGTTGCTGGCTTCCGGACGCATGGAGTATACAAATCCGACCTATGCCCAGCCATATTGTTATAATATTCAGGGCGAGAGCATCATACGTCAGTTCTCGTATGGTATTGAGAAGTTGCGCCGGCATTTTCCATATATCACATTCTCGACTTATGCGGTAGAGGAGCCTTGTTTCACATCATGCCTTCCGGCTATCCTCAAGGGATTCGGATTCAGGTATGCCTCGCTTAAGTGTCCCAATACCTGCTGGGGTGGTTATATGGCTCCGTTTGGCGGCCAGCTTGTTGACTGGCAGGGACCTGACGGTACGACAATACTTACGGTCCCCCGATATGGATGTGAGGAACTCGAGAGCAACTCGGTGTGGCAGACTACAGCCTGGGGAAATTCACCTAAGTATCTGAAAGCCTGTCGGGAAGCCGGTATTGAAAATCCTGTCGGCATGTGCTACCAGGATGCAGGCTGGCGTAACGGGCCGTGGCTTGGTGCCGATGCCCATGGTTCGAAATATGTTCTGTGGACTGAATATATAGAGAATCATACACCGCAAACCGCAGACGTACGTTACGTTATGAATCAGGATGATGTCCGGGTCAATCTTATGTGGGGATCGCAGGTGCTACAGCGTATCGGCAGACAGGTGCGCCATGCCGAAAATATGATGCTTCAGGCTGAGAAGATCGGTTTTATCTCGGCAGTTACATCTGATGAGTTGATTGATAATGATAAAATAGATGAAGCATGGCGACAGCTTATGCTGTCCCAGCATCACGATTCATGGATTGTACCGTATAACGGATTATGGCATTTCGGGACCTGGGCTGACGCTATCTCCGGGTGGACAGATTATGCCGTCAGGACGGCTGAGAGCGAAATCGTGCGTCTGGCGACCGCAGTTGACAATGGAAATTATCTGATGGTCAAGGTGTTCAATACTACCTTGCAGCAACGTGATGAAACTGTGACGGTAAATGTCCCGTCTTCGTTGCTGTATTCAGGTAAGTATATACAACTTGTTGACAATGAGGGTAATACTGTGCAGTCGACAGTTGTGGAAAATCGGGATGGCGGTAAGTTGTTGGTTTTTAAGGCTTCAGTGCCTCCGTTAGGGTATGCGTCATACAATGTAGTATATACTCGTAATAGGCAGATTGTCAGTGATTTAAATTGTAATATCGATGACCGGATGCCGATACTGGAGAATGACAGGGTCAGGCTTGAGGTTGATCTTGCACATGGCGGTGTGATATCAGGTATGATGCTCAAAACCGGTCATGGGATTGAGTTCGCTCCTAAGCATGACAGTGACAGTAAGTTATGTGAATTGCGCGGTTTCTTTTATGATGAAGGTCGTTTCAGGTCCTCGACCGAAACACCGGTCCGTATCATTTCTTATGATAATAATGATTTAACTTCCTCATTGACAGTGGAGGGAGATATTGCCGGCAGTCCTTATCGCCTGACTTACCGTCTGACGCCGGGAAGTCCCCGTGTGGACTGTAATCTGTTGATTGACTGGCAGGGAAATCCCGGCATAGGTGAATATCGCGAGAGACACTGGCGCAGAGACCGGCGTGCCTTTTGTGACGACAGGTACAAACTGTGTGTCCTGATGCCTACATCGTTCGATGCCGGCAGGTTATGGAAGGATGCTCCGTTTGATGTATGTGAGAGCACGCAGGAGATGAGTTATTTTGACCGTTGGAGCAGGATCAGGCATAATGTCATACTGAACTGGATTGATGTGAGTGACAGGGACGGGCGTATGGGGCTTGGATTGCTTTCCGACCATACAACCAGTTATGTCCATGGGCCGGATTGTCCCACAGGGCTCACTCTGCAGTACTCGGGGCAGGGACTGTGGGGGCCTGATTACCGTATTGATGGTCCGACGGAGGTCAATTTTGCGTTTGTTCCTCATTGTGATGTAGTTGGCGCCGAAGCAATGTGGGCTGAGGCCGACTGCTATAATGAACCTCTGCAGGCTGTTATGTGCGGTGGTTCGGGCAAAGCAAAGAGTTGTTCGCTGGCCGGTGTGGATGTTGCCGGTTACCGGCTGAGCAGTGCTGTTGCCGATCGCACAGGCCGGGCGGTCATACGCCTGCATAATGTATGTGCTGACAGGCCTGCACGGTTGTCGTTAGGGTTTCCTTGCGGTAATGTCAGTGAGGTGGATCTGCTTGGAAATGTGTTGCGTGATAATGTCTCTGATCACGATCGTGTTGCGCTCGATATCAGACGTAACGGATTCCGCACATTCTCTTTCAGACATGATCTGAAAGATGGCCGGCCATAGGCGATAGGACTGACGGCAATAAGATATGATTATAAACTGATTTACAATTATAAATAATGGATATTTTATATCGGCGGTTTTCTTTTTACTGTGTTTCTATACTGATAACCTGTGGTATTGCTTCGTGTAAGGACAGTTCAGGGAATGAGGTTTTCAGTCCGGCTGACTATGTCAATCCCTTTATCGGCGCGAGTACCAATGTCGAGGATGCCGGAGCCTATCATGGCCTTGGCAAGACGTTTCCGGGAGCTACTACTCCCTATGGAATGGTGCAGGTGAGTCCCAACACAATCACCGGCGGTGATAATGGGTCGGGCTACAGCTACGAACATAAGACTATCGAAGGTTTTGCCCTGACTCAGATGAGCGGCATCGGCTGGTTCGGCGAAATGGGTAATTTTCTGATAATGCCTACTGTAGGTGAATTTCATGCGGTCGCAGGCAAGGAGGATGGCCGTATAGGCGGATACCGTTCGGCTTATGACAAGAGTTCAGAGATGTCGCAGGCCGGCTATTATCGTGTCAGACTTACAGACTATGATGTGAATGTAGAGACGTCGGCGACACCACATTGCGGCATACTGCGTTTTACGTTCCCCGAGAGCGACCGGTCGCGTATTCAGATCGATCTTGCGCGGCGTGTCGGGGGTACGTCTACTATGCAGAGTTTCAAATTGTTGAATGACAGTACGTTCACCGGATGGATGAGATGCACACCCGATGGCGGCGGCTGGGGTGACGGTGAGGGCAATGTCGATTATACCCTTTATTTTTACGGCCGGTTTGACCGTCCTATGACGCATCACGCTTTCTGGAGTGCCGACATACCCGATGGAGCCTCGCGTCACAAGGCCGATATCGATTCGTTGCCCTATCTTGAGAATATAGCCGGGGCGAGTATCATAAATGACTGTGACAGCCTGACCGGCAAGCATATAGGCTTTTTTACCGAGTTTCCGACGTGTGCGGGAGAACAGGTGGTGATGAAGGTCGGAATCTCGTATGTCGATGCAGACGGAGCCCGTCTCAACTACATGTCGGAGATTGATGACAAGGACTTCGACCAGGTCAGGGCAACGGCGTACGATATGTGGAACCGTGAACTGGGCCGGATAAAGATTGAGGGTGGCACCGATGACGAGAAGACTGTCTTCTATACTTCGCTTTACCACACGATGATAGACCCGCGTAAGTGCAGTGATGTTGACGGCCGTTATGTGGCGGGAGACAGGAGCATACGTCGCGAGGACGGGCGGTACAGCCGCCGTACAGTGTTCAGCGGCTGGGATGTATACCGCAGTCAGTTCCCCCTGCAGACAATCATCAATCCCCGGTTAGTGAGTGACCAGATCAATACGCTTGTCGATCTGGCCGAGGAGAGCGGCCGTGAATATTTCGAGCGCTGGGAGTTGCTTAACGCTTACTCGGGATGTATGATCGGCAATCCCGCTTTACCTGTGATAGCTGATGCATACAGCAAGGGTATAACTACGTTCGATGCCCGGAAGGCTTTGAGGTACTCGGTCAATACGTCAGATCTTTTCGGTACAGTCGGGCTGGATTATTCTCCTGAACCGCTCAGTGTCTCCAATACGCTGGAATATGCCTATGCCGACTGGTGTGCCGGACAGTTTGCCGGTGCACTCGGTGAGGAGAAACTCTCCGGAGAACTGAAACGGCGCGGGCAGGCTTACCGCAATGTTTTCAACCGTGAGGTAGGGTGGTTCTGTCCGAGATATGCCGACGGTTCGTGGTCCGGGTGGAACCCTGAGACCTCGCTGACCGAGGAGTGGTTCGGATGCATCGAGTCAAATCTGTATCAGCAGGGCTGGTTTGTGCCTCACGATGTCGAGGGCATGACAGAGCTTATGGGAGGTAAGGAAAGGGTTATCGCCATGCTTGACAGCATGTTCAGCAAGACTCCCGATGATATGAAGTGGAATGCCTATTACAACCATGCCAACGAGCCGGTGCATTTTGTGCCGTTCCTTTATAACCGTCTCGGTGTTCCATGGCTTACTCAGGAGCGTACACGCCATATATGCAGGAATGCATACCGGAACTGTGTCGAAGGACTTATAGGTAACGAGGATGTAGGGCAGATGTCGGCATGGTATGTGCTGACGGCGTCGGGAATTCATCCGTCATGTCCCGGTGACGGCAGGATGGAGATCACCAGTCCTGTGTTTGACCGTGTGGAGTTCAGTCTGGATCCCTGTTATCATGATGGCGGTAAATTCACGGTGATAGCCCATGACAACAGTCCTGAGAATGTGTATATTGACCACGCGTTGCTCAATGGACAGGAATACAACCGGTGTTATATCGATTTCAGGGATATAGCTGACGGAGCGACACTGGAGCTGTTCATGTCGCCGAAACCTAATAAAAAATTCGGAATCTGAATATCATGAGATATAGTCTGTTTTCAACAGTGCTTTTTGCTGTCTTTGGTGCTATAGCCCAGAGCCGGTCTCTGGACAGCAGTGACGGGACGCGGTGGGAGATATGCCCGCAGGACAGTCTTGCCGGCGTCACGGGAATGTCCCTTTCCGATCCGGGATTTATGATGCCGGCATGTTCGGTAGATGGTGTGGTGCCCGGTTGTGTTTTCACATCCTATGTCAATGCCGGTTCAGAGGAGACTCCTGAATATGGAGACAACATATGGCGTGTCGACGAGCGTTTCTATAGCCGTCCCTTCTGGTATCGTGCCGAGTTTGATACTCCTGAATGTTATGGCAACGGTAAGCGTGTATGGCTTCATTCTGACAATGTCAACCGCTATGGGGATTTCTATTTCAACGGGGTAAAAATCTCGGGGACCGAGGGTTCGACCCGCGATGTGAACGGTCACATGATGAGGTCCCGCTATGATGTGACCCCATACCTTAAAAAAGACGGTAGGAATGCGGTGGCAGTCCTGATTACAGATGCCGACCAGAAGAAGACGCGCGATGATAAGGGTCCATATGGAGTGGCCTGCAGTCCCAGCTATCTCGCGGGAGCAGGATGGGACTGGATGCCATATGTCCCGGGACGTCTCAATGGCCTTACCGGCCATGTCAGAGTGGAGGTTACGGGTGATGTGGTGATGGTTGACCCGTGGGTGCGAAGTAAACTGCCTTCGCCCGACCGTGCCGATCTGAGTATCACCACCCGTCTTGAGAATACCACCGGCAAGGCTCGCCGTGTGACTCTGAGTGCTATGATAATGCCAGGGAATATCAAGGTGTCACGTGATTATGTCGTGCCGGCACACAGCAGTCCCAAGGTGACTCTTGACAGCCGTGATTTCAGGGATCTGATCATAGAGAATCCCCGGCTGTGGTGGCCCAACGGTTATGGTGATCCGAACCTGTACACGGCCGAACTTACCGTCAGTGACGGCAAGCGGGTGCTTCACGAGAAAAAAATAGACTTCGGTATAAAGAAATATGAGTATACCTGGGACAGAAACCGTGCAGGTATGCCTGTGATGAACCTGTGGGTAAACGGACAGCGTGTCTATGTCAAGGGTGGCAACTGGGGTATGAGCGAATACCTGCTGAGGTGTCACGGCGACGAGTATGAGAAAAAGATACGTCTGCACCATGATATGAACTACAACATGATACGTCTCTGGACCGGGTGTGTCACCGATGACGAGTTCTATGACTGGTGTGACCGGTACGGTATCATGGTATGGAATGATTTCTGGCTTTATGTCGCATATAATGATGTGGCTGAACCGGAGGCGTTCATAGCAAATGCCGAAGATAAGGTGAGGCGTCTTCGCAACCATGCCTCTATCGCCCTGTGGTGCGGGGCCAATGAGACACATCCGTCGCCTTATCTCGATGCGGCAATGGCTGCTATCGTGAACCGTGAGGATGGAGGTGACCGTCTGTACAAGTCATGTTCCAATCAGGATGGCCTGTCGGGCAGCGGCTGGTGGTGCAATATGCCGCCCCGCCATCATTTCTCGACATCGGGAAGTAATCTGGCATTCAACAAGCCCGGTTATCCCTATGGCATAGATTACGGTTATGGCATGAGATCGGAGATCGGAATGGCGACATTCCCGTGTTACGAGAGTGTCAGGCTGTTCATTCCCGAGGATAAGCTGTGGCCGTTACCTACCGACGATCAGCTCGAGAACGAGAAAGACAATGTGTGGAACAGGCACTTCTTCGGTAACGAGGCCTGGAACGCAAAGCCCACCAACTATACCCATGCCGTAGCCGACCGCTGGGGAGAACCTTCGGGAATAGAAGAATTCTGCGAGAAGGCTCAGCTTGTAAATATCGAGGATATGAAAGGTATGTATGAGGCCTGGAATGATAAGATGTGGGATGATGCCGCGGGGCTCCTGATATGGATGAGTCATCCGGCCTATCCGTCGTTCGTGTGGCAGACCTATGACTATTATTATGATCCTACCGGTGCTTACTGGGGTGCTAAGAAAGCCTGCGAGCATCTGCATATACAGTGGAACGCTCTTGACAACAGTATCAAGGCTATCAACACCACTGGTCGTGACCGGACCGGGCTCCGTGCCGTGGCGCGAATATATGGCCTTGACGGCAAACTGCAGGATGGTTACGGGGCTACAGCCGTCATAGATCTCCCGGCTTCGTCAAGAACCGATGTATTCACACTCGATTTCTCGAACGGGCCGGCTGGAGTGCATTTCATTGAACTTGAACTGACCGACGGGGCTGGAAATAAACTCAGCGATAATTTTTACTGGCGTAACGGAGAGCGTGAGCTTGATTACAAAGCCATCAACATGTTGCCCGAGGCCGGTGTCAGGGTTACCGTCACCTCTTTAGGGGATGGCCGTGCCAGACTGAACCTGAAAAACGAGAACAACAGCGTGTCGTTTGCCAACCGTGTGCGGCTGGTTGACAGCAATACCGGTGAGCGTATACTTCCTGTGATCATGAGTGACAACTATATTACCCTGATGCCGGGAGCCGAACGGGATATCGAGGTCGATTATCGTGATTTTGCCGGTCGTCATATCGATGTATTGGTAAAACAATACGGGTATGAAGAGCGAAAAGTCGGAGAGATAGTATAAATTTGCGGTAGATTTATATATGTTTAAACATACTCTAAGACCATGATTAATAGAATATCAGCATTTATATTCAGTCTGTCCTTGTTCATGGCCGGAGCTGAAAAACCGGTGTTTCAGGGATGGCATGCTGATCCTGAGGCGGTGTCGACGAGACCGTCTGACCTTCGTGCCGAGCATCTTGCAAGTCCTTTGGGCCTGAACACGATGACCCCCCGCCTGAGTTGGAAAAACCGTCGTATCAAGTCGCAGACAGCCTACGAGATAGAGGTTGCGAGCGATTCAATGATACTTGTCAACAACCGCAAAGCCGACTTCTGGCGCAGCGGAAAGATAAACTCCGGGCGTTCTGTCCTTGTGGCGTATGACGGCAGGATGATGTCTCCCCGCGCACAGGCCTGGTGGCGCGTGAGAGTATGGGACGAAAACGGCGAGTGCAGTCCGTGGAGTGAAATAGAGCGTATGGGCATAGGTATCATTGAAAATGCGGCTATGCCATTGCAGGGTAAGTATATAGGTATGGCTGTAGAGGATGACCGGGATGTGAGATCGCCGATACTGCGTCATGGACTGGAGATAAGGAAAATCGACGGCCGCGTGATGGCACATGTCAACCCGCTGGGCTACCACGAGCTGTGGGTCAACGGAAAGAAAGCAGGTGGAAACGTACTGTCGCCCGGAGTGTCTCAGCTAGGAAAACGGTCACTGATAGTGACCTATGATATCACACCGCTTGTGGTTGAGGGTAATAATGATGTGGTGTTGTGGCTGGGTCAGGGATGGTATAAGGGCAATACGTTCAATGCCGGGTATGACGGACCTGTGGCTAAGATCGAGATAGACATGGTCAGAGGTAACCGTATAGATATGCTGCTTGCCGGCGACGAGAGCTGGCTGGCGGCTCAGAGCGGACGCTGTGACACGGGCAGCTGGTATCCGTTACAGTTTGGCGGAGAGAAGGTTGACGGTCGTGTCGCACCGGCCGACATGAAGCGGTCTGCACTTGACGGCCTCGAATGGAGCCGAGTGGCGACTCCGCTGATAACACCTCATACGGCGACACCCGAGATGTGCGGCGGCAATCATATTGTCAGTCGCAGCAATCCCCGCAGCATCAGGCTGATGGATGACGGTAGCTATCTTGCTGACATGGGGCGTGTGCTGACCGGCTGGTTCAGTATGGAATTCGGCATGCTGCCCCGTGGAACAGAAGTCTCGATAGAGTATAGCGACAATATGGCACCGGACGGAACCGTGGAATTCCAGGAATCGGATCTATATGTATCGGGCGGCCGTCCCGGCGAACGTTTCGAGAACAAGTTCAATCATCACGCCTATCGCTATGTCAGGATAAGCGGTCTGAACTATTATCCCGGTCCACAGAGCATGGAGGCGGTGCAGATACATGGAACGATGCCTGAGGCATCGACCTTCGAGTGCTCGGATGCCGATCTGAATGCGGTTCATGATATGATCAATTATACAATGAAGTGCCTTACATTCAGTGGATATATGGTGGACTGTCCTCACCTTGAACGCACCGGATACGGTGGTGACGGCAACTCGTCGACAATGACATTGCAGACGATGTATGATGTCGCCCCGACTTATGTCAACTGGCTGCAGGCGTGGGAAGATGTGATGGATGAGGATGGCAGCCTTCCCCACGTGGCGCCGGCCGGAGGCGGCGGAGGCGGTCCTTACTGGTGCGGTTTCATAGTGCAGGCTCCTTACAGCACATGGCTCAACTATGGTGACGGCGGGATTGCGGAACATTACTACCCTCTGATGAAACGCTGGATGTCATATGTCGACAGGCACAGCCGTGACGGGTTGCTGCGCCGCTGGCCTGATACCGCTAACCGTATGTGGTATTTAGGCGACTGGCTGGCGCCGCATGGCGTTGATGCCGGAAACGATAGAAGTGTGGATCTCGTGAACAACTGTTTTATAAGCGACTGTCTGGCGAAGATGAGCGTTATGGCACGTTACCTCGGCCTTGATGACGAGGCTGACGAATGGAGCCGCCGCCGTGAAGCGCTGAACGCATCCATACATTATAATTTCTATGACTTTGCAACCGGCGAATATGCGACAGGATCCCAGCTTGATATGAGCTATCCGCTGATTGTCGGAGCCACTCCCGAGCATCTGCGCGACAAGGTGGAGGCGCGTCTGCTGGAGCTTATACATGAGCGGGATCATGACCATATCGGTGCCGGTCTCGTAGGTGTTCCCATCGTCACACGCTGGGCGATTGAAACCCGTCATAGTGATGTGATGGCGTCGATGCTGAGGCAGCATGACTATCCCGGATATCTGTACATGATAGATAATGGGGCTACCGCCACGTGGGAGTACTGGAGCGGAGAGCGCAGCCGCGTGCATAACTGTTACAATGGTGTCGGTGAATGGTTCTATCAGGGGCTTGGCGGTCTTGTGCCGGAGACACCGGGTTATGAATGTATGACCATAGATCCGCAGCCTGCCGAGGGGGTGGACTGGGCGGCAGTCACCAAGGAGACCCCGAAAGGAAGAGTGGCAGTGCGCTGGGACCGTGTCTCAGACGGGTTTATGTATAACGTAGAGATCCCGTCGGGCAGTGAGGCCCGGGTCAATGTGCCCCTGGGGATGAAATGTGAAAGTACAGACGGAGATAGTATCAATCTCGGCCCGGGCAGACATACGCTGATGATGAAGTATGTCAATGCGGGAGGACGATAGGAGCCTGCATCATGTAAAATAACACGGTCCCTCAAAATTTTTTGGAAATTTTTAAAGGTTATTAATGGTCGGCCTATAGTCGGTCGTCATATATTATGAATGCATATTTTATGTCAGCCAACATACGCAATATTCACTAAATCTATATACATGAGACAGTCCCGTTTATTGTCAGGTCTTGTTCTGGCCGCCCTGATGTCAGGCGCCAGCTCGTGTGTCGACAGCTCGTTCCTTGACGAGACCCAGACCACGGACCTTTCAAAGGAGGTTATCTTCAGTGACAGTACCTATACTGTCGGCTTCCTTAATCATATCTACGCCGACATCACGTTTGATGTGGCTCCCAACCGCTTTGACGGGGGCCTTTTTGACCCTGGAGAAGGAGGTCTGCAGAGTGCCTGTGATGAAGGTGAGTTCAAAGTAACCGCACATAACACCGACGGAGTCCAGTTTGTTTCCGGTACCGTCAATCCTGTGACAATCTCGGAGAAGACCTGGCGCACCTGTTACAACC
This sequence comes from uncultured Muribaculaceae bacterium, assembly GCA_910584665.1. Taxonomy (GTDB): domain Bacteria; phylum Bacteroidota; class Bacteroidia; order Bacteroidales; family Muribaculaceae; genus JAAVFS01. Next base: position 23,556 of record CAJUBL010000013.1, read on the forward strand.
AGATACGTGCCGCCAATGTATTTCTTGCCAATGCCGATGCCTGTCCGATGCAGGCCGATGCTATCAAGCGTTACAAGGCAGAGGCCCGCTTTCTGAGAGCCTGGTATTATTTTCTGCTGCTCCGTCATTATGGCGGTGTTCCTTTGCTGGGGGACGCAGTGTATGACAATGAGAACTACGAGGGCATCAATATGAAACGCGCGACATTCAAGGAGTGTGTCGACTACATCGAGAGCGAGGCTCTCGCAGCCAGGACCGATCTGCCGGTCCGCGTGTCGGGCGCCAATTTCGGCCGTGTGTCGGGAGGAGCCTGTCTTGCGCTTGTCTCGCGTCTGAAGCTCTATGCGGCCAGCCCGCTGTTCAACGGTACCACACATACTGACAATCCGGAGCTTAAGGCTGTTATGGGTTATCCCGAGGCCGACAAGGAGCGATGGAAAGAAGCTGCGGATGCAGCCCGCAGTCTTATCGCCACCGGTATGTGGGAACTGTATGTATATCATCAGAATCCTACCATATCGTCGGATGACCCGGCGTTCAATGAACCGGGCTTCGGTTTCTATGCCCAGGATCATGGAGAGGACTTCTCGACCGCCGACCGGTGGAATGGCAAGCGTTACCAGTTTGCCGCGTTCAGCGGAAACATATTGGTCTCGATCAAGGGCAAAAATATGGATAAGGAGAGATATTTCGATCCGCCGCAGTGTAACAGCGGAATTCCTGACGGAGGCTTTCCCACGCACGATCTGGTTGAGGCTTTTCCCATGAAGGATGGTGCGAAAGCCGGTGAGGGCAAATACAACTATGACCGTATGAATCCCGGCAAGGACCGCGATCCCCGTCTTGCCAATACAATCACCTATAACGGTACAACCCGTAAGGTGGGTACTGATAACCGTACCATTTATACCTATAAAGGTTTCGGAGCCACTGTCGATGCCATAGGACAGGGTACCCGCACCGGTTATTACTGGCGCAAGGGTCTGCACCGCAATACCTCAGGTTCTAACTTCATAACTGTCACTCAGGTGCATCATGCCATACGCTACGCTGAGATTCTGCTCAATTATGCCGAGGCGGTCAATGAATACTATGGGCCCGGTCACACAGAGACTGTCGGAGAGACCGTCATAGGTCCCATGGAGGTGTTGCGCCTTATACGTGAGCGTGCCGGTATAGAGGCCGGTGATGACGGCAACTATGGTCTTGATGCCAATATGGACCAGAATGCCATGCGCGAGGCCATACGTCTGGAGCGCCGTCTGGAGTTGGCCGGAGAAGGACACCGTTTCTTTGATGTGCGCCGCTGGATGATAGCCGATGTCACCGAGAACGCTATGACTCATGGTCTTGAACTCACCCACAAGATGGACGGAACGATAACTTCACGTGTGGTAGACGTGCGCCAGCATGTGTTCCGCAAGGCGATGTACTTCTGGCCCATACCTTACAACGAGGTGATGAGATCGTCAGACCTATTACAGAACCCCTATTACGATTGATCAATATGAAACATAAGACAGTAATATGTGCGATAGCCGCGATAGCCGTGATGACGTCGGTGTCGTGTGATTCATACAAAGATACGGATACCCCCAAAGATCTTGTCGAGGTGGACAAAGACCTGTCGGGAGTGTGGCAGCTGACCGAGGTGAAGCGTAACGATATCGACATAAGCAGTTCAATGGACTTTACTCAGTTCAGGCTGCATCTTGAGAAGAACGGCCGTTACAGTCTCGAGAACCGTCTGCCATTTCCGGTGCGTGAAAATGGTTTCTGGGAGGTAGATAATCCTGAGTTTCCGTTCCAGCTCACATTTACCGAGGATGATGTCGAAGGGGATCCGGTCGATGTGGAGATACGTTATCCCATCGTGGACGGCGAGCGTCAGCTCTGTATCACCCACAGTCCCGGCTGTGATATCAACAGTTACGAATATACATTCAAGAAGTCAAACTAAAAACAGCACGACATTATGAAACTTAGAAAAAACCTGTTTTTGTCGGCGATATCGGTTTTTGCCGTGCTGGCAGCATGTATCTTTATCGACAGCTACGATATAGACCAGCCGCAGGAAGACGGCAGCAAGGCTCCGATGATCGAGGCGGGCAAGGTGGCCACCTTTACATTCAGCGGTCATATAGATGCTATCAAGGATGCCGAGGAGGGGAATACCCGTTTTGTCATAGCCATGCTTGCTCCCCGCTCGTGGGATATGCGCAATAAGGCTACCGTAACATTTCAGGGCGGAGGTGTCTACAACATTGAGGATATCCAGACTACCAGCCCGATTCCTCTGTCGACCCCTCCTCATGCCAAGCCCGGCTATACATGGCCCGAAGCGCTGATGGAGCGTTACGGCATAGGCTCGAACAAGGTCAATGACATGGAGTGGACAGCATGGTGGGCTGATACCCCTGTTCCATATTACAATGGCTTGAAAACCAATTATACCGTGACCATCAAGGTCAATGTCGGCAATGAGAATCTCATAGCCTATCTCGGTTTCTTTGCCAGCCACTCGGTGTATGGCTTTGACGATGACCTCAATAACAACAAGCACTATGATCAGTCTTTCACCAGTGAGAAGTTTACCGTATATGGCGGCGAGGGAGAGACTGTGGACTTTACCAAGACCTATCTGAACGCTATCGAGCCGGCACGTTCGCTGCAGGATGACCTGATCACTTTCACATTCACCGGAGAGGCGACAGAGAACGACCTTGTCAGGGAGGGTGAGATATTCCTGGAGTCTACAGCCTATACCGCCGAGGGTAACAGTTACAAGGTCAATGTGCGTGACGGACGCACGCTGATGACACGTCCCAACACGTTCACCCAGAATTACAGCCTTACCATATGGCCTGTGGGCTTCTTCGGTGTCCCTGAGGATGAGACAGTAACTAAAATCGAGTACTTTTTCACCAACCGTACCGGAGATAAGGTGGTCAACAAGTCGTTTGATATGATAGTCAATGGTGAGACTCCCGAGAGTGATGATATACCGTTTACCTATAACATGAGGTGCCGCGACTGATTTTTCAGTCCAATTCTCACCTCAACAAGAATAACCAGTCATGAATATCACAGTACAATATAAAAAACCATACAGAGGCTTCCGTGTCCTGGCGATGGCGGTTGCCGGTCTGATAGCATTATCTGCTCAGGCAGTCAATGGCATTATCGTCGATGAGTATGGTCAGCCTGTACCCTCGGCTCAGGTTACGGTCAAAGGAACCGACACGCGTGTCCTCACCGATGGTGACGGTAAGTTTGATGTCTCTATGGGAGACAATACAACCCTGCGTGTAACAGCACCCGGCTACAAGGTGACAGAGTTCAATGTATCCTCACTACGCCGTGCCAAGGATAAGGATAATGTGCGCATCGTGCTCAACGAGCAGTATGTACCTGTTCTCGAGACTGTTCCCGGCGTGTATGGGGCAGTTCCGGCCGACAGCTACATAGGCTCGGCATCGACAGTGACCACCGATGAGGTCAACCGTACGATGGGTTCAACCATTATTCCCGGTCTTGTCGGCAAGATGGCGGGCCTGAACATCACCCAGTACCGCGGAGCGCGCCTGCGCCGTACCGATGCCAATACCAAAGCCGATCTCATAGGCTGGATACCGGTAATGGGCAACGGTATCTTCAGTGACAACTCAGAGTATAACATTTCGTCGCGCGGTGTCGCCCCGATAGTCTATGTCGATGGTATAGAGCGGGATTTCTATTCGATAGATCCCGATGCCATCGAGACCGTGTCATTGCAGAAGGATGCTCTGTCGACCATGTTCAACGGCATGCGTTCATCGCGTCCCGTGCTTCTGATCACTACCAAGAATCCCAAGAGTCAGGGTACGCGCGTCTCGTTCACCGGCCGGTTCGGATACTCGACGCCGCTGAAGACTCCCAATGCCCTGTCTCCTGCCAATTATGCCTACCTGCTGAATGAGGCGTTGCAGAATGACGGCCGTAATCCACGCTATGGGAAAGACGATTTCTACCAGATGATGAATGGTGTCAACAACGCTCTCTATCCCAATGTGAACTGGTTTGACACCGCAATGCGTGACCATTCGACATCGCAGTATTATAATGTAAACGTATCGGGCGGCAACAATTTCGTGCAGTATTTTGTCAATGCCGGTTATTATTATGAGAACGGTCTGTTCGGCGACCATAACGACGGTTACAGCACAGAACTGACTTCCAAACGTTACTCGGTCGATTCAAAAGTGGATATCAAGGTAACCCGTGATTTCACCGCTTCGATCTCACTGTTGGCACGCTTAGAGGAGGGTAATCAGCCGGGCGGATCCGGATCGGGTTACAGCGACCTGCTGCTTGATATCTACCGTACTCCCAATAATGCCTATCCCATAAAGAATCCCAACGGTACCTGGGGCGGTAATGCTTCATTCACCAACAACCTGTATGCCAAGGTTGCAGAGTCAGGTTATATCACCGACGCAACCCGCGACCTGTTGGGTATGCTGAATCTGAAATATGATTTCGACCGATATGTCAAAGGCCTGTCGGCATATGCCATGGGCAGTATCACAGTACAGAGCCGTTCGGCGACATTCCGTACCATGCGTCAGCCGGTCTATGAGTATGGTATAAGTGACAGCGGGGACCCGGTATACCGTCGTTACGGAGATATCTCTACCCAGTCAAACGATTACCGTGCCGTCGGAAATTTCCAGCAGTTATGGGGAAAGATCGGTGTCGACTATGAGCGCCAGTGGGGTCTTCATCACTTCAAGGCCGGTCTGAGCGCAGACACACGTCAGAACATCAACAACTATGACCTGCCGTCTCTGCCGTCAAACATCCTCGAATCGCTGCAGTATGATTATGACAAACGTTATTTCGTCCAGGCATCGGTAGCACAGAGTTACTACAACCGCTATGCTCCGGGACGTCGCTGGGGGGCTTTCTATGCTGTCGGCCTCGGCTGGGATATTGCCCGCGAGAGTTTCATGGAGAGCGCTAACGGATGGCTTGACCAGCTGAAGATACGTGCCGTGTATGGCCGTACGGGCAACGGTGTGGACAACTCGGGTTATTATGCCTATTATCCCACTTACAGCGAGACCGCTAACAGCGGTTACCTGTGGAGCCCCAATCTGACACACGCTACCGCCACACGTCCCAATGCCCCTATGGCCAACCCGTTCCTGAGCTGGGAGAAGGCCGACAAGGCTGATATCGGTATCGATGCCTCGTTCTTCAACCACCGTCTGACGCTGCAGGCCGATTACTATAATGACAGATATTTCGATCTGCTGCAACAGCGAGGCAAGAGCATAGGACTTCTGGGAATATCCTATCCTAACGAAAATATAGGAAAACAGCGTCGCACAGGCGGAGAGATCACTGTCACCTGGCAGGACAATATAGGTGTCTTCAACTATTTTGTTACCGCCAACTGGAATATCGAGAAATCTAAAGTGCTGTTCATGGACGAGCAGGACCAGCCTTATGACTATCTGCGTCACACAGGCAACTCTACAGGTGCGATCTATGGTCTGGTAGCCGACGGCTTCTTCGGATCGATGGATGAGATTGAGCGTAGTGCCGTGATATCAGGCTATGACAACATACAGCCCGGAGACATCAGATACCGTGACCTGAACAATGACAATGTGATCGATGAGTTTGACGTCACCGTCATCGGCGGCAACAAACCGTTGCAATATTTCGGTCTTGATCTGGGATTCGAGTGGAAAGGATTCGAGATGTCGACAAGCTGGCAGGGTGTGTATAACCGTGATATATATGTAAGTGACGATAACCTGCGCGAGGGCTTCCAGACCTATGGCCAGGACTATGGCCAGGGTTATGAGATACAGATAGGCCGCTGGACTCCAGAGACTGCCTCAACCGCCATTCTGCCCCGCCTGTCGGCCGGAGGCAACAAATATAACAGGGGAGGAGACTGGAACTCATCGTTCTGGGTCAGAAACGGAAACTTCATACGTTGCCGCAATCTGTACCTCGGATACACATTGCCACAGCCCTTCTGCCGCAACTGGCTCGGCGGAGTGAGACCCAAGATTTTCGTGAATGTACAGAACCTCTGCACCCTGTCGGGTTACAGCTGGGATGATCCTGAGGTAAGCTTTACCAGCTATCCGCTACAGCGCACATGGAGCGTAGGTCTGAATATCAAATTCTAACATCATGATGAAGATGAAATCATATAAAAACATACTTGGTGGTCTGGCGGCTGTTGCGGCAGTCGGCCTGACCGGCTGTACCGACGGCTACGAGCCCACTCCGGTCGAGAATTTTACCATCGACTATGTGTTCTCCACCACCGACTCTGTAGGAACACAGGCACTCTACTATCTGAGCAACGTGTATAACCAGCTGAAACCCGGACACAACCGTGTGGCTAACGATTATCTTGATGCCGCTACCGATGACGCCACTTCGCTGTACTATGATGAGAGCGAGGTATACCGCCTGGCTACAGGCCGCTACACGGCCAGTACCCGCGTGGGAGATGACATGGACTGGAACAGCTACTACCAGACGATACGAGAGGCTACGATACTTATAGCCAACATTGATCGCGTGCCTTTCAGACTGACATATGTCAAGGGTGATGAGCAGCCCGACGAAAACGGCAAGGTAAAGGAGACTCCTTTCAATGTCACCATGAAGGCCGAAGCCCGTTATCTGCGCGCATTCGCCTACTTCAACTTAGTGAAGCGTTACGGCGGTGTACCGTTGCTGGGCGAGAAGGTGTTCGATCTTCATGATGATCTGGAGATGCCACGCAATACATTTGCCGAGTGTGTCGATTACATTGTGGGGGAGCTTGACCTCGCCAGGAAGGACCTGAGGGGTCTCAACACCATATCGAGCGGTTATGAGATGGCTGTAACCCGTGAGGCATGTGACGCGCTGAAAAGCCGCCTGCTGCTCTATGCCGCGTCGAAACTCTACAATGAGAGTCCCCTCGAGCCGGGTAATGAACTGATCGGTTATGCCGCTTATGATGCCAGCCGCTGGAAGGTTGCCGCCGATGCCGCCAAGGCATTCATTCAGCAATATGGTCACGAGGGCAGCGGAGTGGTGGATCTTACTCCCGATTACCGTCAGATATTCACGGCTCATTACAGCAGCAACAATCCTGAACTGATATGGAGTATCGTGAAACAGCACAGCGGCACTGTGATCGAGACTCTGAACGGACCCCTCGGCTTTACCGGAAACGCGCTCGGACAGGGGCGTACCCTGCCGTCGCAGAATCTTGTGGAGTCGTTCCCGATGGCCGACGGCTACATGCCTGGCAAGAGTCCCAAGTACAGCTATGTTCCTGACGGTACCCAGTATGATAACCGCGATCCGCGTCTTGGCATGACTGTTCTGCACAATGCATCACCATGGCTGGGCCGTGCCCTGGCCACCTATCTCGGTGGCAGCAACAATCCCAATTCGACTTCGGTATACAACCGTACAGGCTATTACATGTGCAAGTTCATGCGTGACTATGGATCGGGAACCAGCCGCCAGTATGAGAATACGGTACATAACTGGGTGGAGATGCGTTATGCCGAGATACTGCTCAACTATGCCGAGGCAATGAACGAGTTTGCCGGTCCTGATGCCGAGAATGTCAGGGAGTATCTGATCATGCTTCGCCGCCGTGCCGGGATAGAGGCCGGTGATGACAACAGCTACGGAATTCCCACCGGGCTCAGCAAGGATGAGATGCGGGAGCTTATCTATAACGAGCGACGTGTCGAGATGGCCTTTGAGGAGCAGCGCTTCAACGACCTGCGCCGCTGGCGTCTTGCTGAGAAAGCACTCTCGACTCCTGTACAGGGACTGGAAATCATCAACCGTGACGGCCAGCTGAGTTACAATAAGGTTGACGTGATCAATCCCAACTGGGAAAACCGCCGCTATTTCTATCCCATACCCTACAGCGAAGTGCTGAAGAATAAAAACATGGTTCAAAACCCGAATTGGTAATCATATCATGAACAGACTAATAACCATTGCGTTAAGCATCATTATCGCATTACAAGCCATAGCCCAGCAGTTTACTGTGACCGGTACCGTGACCTCCAAAGCCGACGAGGAGCCGTTGGTGGGTGTTACCGTCAGGGTCAAAGGCACGAGCAAAGCCACCGCCACCGATATATCGGGAAACTTCGCCATCCAGGCGGCTGTGGGTGACGAACTGGACTTCACCTACATAGGCTATGTGAACAAACAGATCAAGGTTACCGGTCAGGAGCCTGTCATTGTCGAGATGAGCGAAGACCAGACCGAGCTGGACGAGGTCGTGGTTGTAGGCTACGGCACGGTCAAGAAGATAACTCTTACCGGAGCTGCCAGTAACATTGACGCCGAGCAGATACGCCGTGTGCCGACCTCGAGTGTTCAGAACGCTCTTTCGGGCAAGCTTCCGGGATTTTTCAGCCAGCAACGTTCGGGCCAGCCCGGCAAGGATGCCAGTGATTTCTTCATACGCGGAGTAAGCTCGCTTAACGGAGACGGCAACAAGCCTCTTATAATTGTTGACGACGTGGAGTACAGTTATGACCAGCTGTCGCAGATCAACGTGAACGAGATCGAGAGCATCACAATCCTCAAGGATGCCGCCACCACGGCCATCTACGGTATCAAGGGTGCCAACGGAGTGCTTGTCGTGAAGACCCGCCGAGGCTCGGAGGGAGCCCCCCGTGTTACCGTCAGGGCAGAAGGCGGTGTGCAGATGCCGGTGCGTACACCCAAGTTCCTCAATTCCCATGATACGGCGATCTTGGTGAACGAAGCGTATGCCAACGACGGTATCGCACCTCAGTGGACACGCAATGATATAGAACTCTTCGGCAACGGTACCGATCCCTACGGTCATCCCGATGTGAACTGGTATGACGAGGTGTTCAAAAGCTCGGCATGGCAGGAGAACGTTAATATCGATATCTCGGGCGGATCGAGCCGACTGATCTATTTCGTGTCGATGGGCTATCTCAATCAGGATGGTCTGGTGAGGAATTTCAGCTCTAAGGAGTCGGATGTCAACTCGAGCTATTTCTATCACCGTTTTAACTTCCGTACCAACCTTGATTTCAAGGTTACCGATAACCTGAAACTGCGTCTTGATGTGACCTCGCGTTTCATGAACATCAACGAGCCGCGCGGTATCAATGCCACCGGCCAGATCTACGACTGGTCCAAGATGCATCCATATTCGGCACCGGTGACCAATCCAGACGGCTCGACACCGTTCCTGTATGACACGGACCAGAAGTCGGCGGTACTTCCCGCGCGTCTTGCCAATGAGGGATATGTGCGCAACCGCCGTAATGACAACAATGTCCTGTTCGGTATCGACTGGGGTCTTGACTGGATAACTCCCGGCCTGTCGGCCACCGGCCGTATCGCCTATGCGTCGATCGACGAGAACAACCGTCAGGCACGCCGCGAGAAATATCCGACATACCATTATGATCCGGTTACCGATTCGTATACGATCAACCCCGACAATGTATACACCAACGGCACCTATGACATTACCGGCTGGAACGGCAACGACAAGAAGAATTTCAATCTGCAGCTCTTCCTTAAATATGCCCGCACATTCAATGAGATACATGACGTGAACGCCATGCTGCTTTACAACCGTCAGAGCGATACCCATGTGAGCGTGGCCGGAGTTCCCGCCAACTTCGAGGGCTACACGATGTCGCTGGGTTACCGTCTGAAAAGCCGTTACCTGTTTGATTTCAATGCGGCCTATAACGGAACAGACCGTTTCGGCAAGGACAACCGTTTCGGTTTCTTCCCCTCGGCTTCGTTAGGCTATATCGTCTCGGAGGAGGATTTCTTCCGTAACGGCGGCATAAGCGGCTGGATGAATCTGCTGAAAGTGAGAGGTTCGTTCGGTATCGTGGGTTCGGATGTCGCTGTGGGTAACCGTTATCTCTACAAGCAGTTCTACTATCCGGGCTCGGGTGTATATTTCGGCGAGAGCATCTCGGGTGATTTCCCGGCACCCAACTACTATGAGGGTGATCTGGGTACCAGCAGCATCACATGGGAGAAGTCCCGCAAGTGGGACGTCGGTCTTGAGATGCGTTTCTTCAACCGCATAGGTATCAATGTCGACTGGTTCTATGACACACGTTATGACCAGCTTGTGTCGCGCAGCAGTGCGCCTCTGACACTTGGCGTAGGGCTGGCACCGAGCAATGTGGCCCGCACGCGCAATACCGGATTTGACGGAGTGATCAACTATAACGAGCGTATCAGCAGTGATTTCGAACTCAACTCGTCTTTTGTGTTCTCAATCGCCAAAAACAAGGTGCTTTACATGGATGAGGCTCAGAAAAGCTATCCGTGGCTGATGTCGACCGGACATCCGATCAACCAGCCGTTCGGTTACAAGTGGATAGGCTACTATACTCCTGATGATATCGCGGCCATCAATGCCGGAGCTGCCGATGCCCCCGCTATCCCCAACACCAGCACAACAGTGCAGGCCGGAGACCTCAAGTACATGGACCTCAACGGTGACGGTATTATCGATGATTATGACAAGTGTGCCATAGGTAAGCCCAACCTGCCCACGACTACTCTCGGATGGTCGGTAGGCGGTACATGGAAGGGATTCTCGTTCAACGTACTGTTCCAAGGTTCGTTTGACTACAGTTTCGCTCTTCAGGGAACAGCCATCGAGCCGTTCAAGAGCCAGTTCCAGCCTGTCCATACCTATCGCTGGACCGAGGAGCGCTGGGCCGCAGGGGAGCAGATCGAGTTCCCGCGTCTGACGTCCAATCCTTCGTCGATCAACTCGGCGGCGGGTTACATGAGTGATTTCTGGCTGGTTGACGCGTGGTACATACGTCTTAAGACCATAGACCTAAGCTATCAGTTTCCCAAGAAGGTGTTGCCCAAGGCTATCCAGGATCTGCGTCTGTATGTCAATGCCTACAACCTGTTTACCTGGACCAATTACAACAAATACCAGCAGGATCCCGAGATCTCGACCAATTCGGCCGGTGACAGCTATATGAACCAGCGTGTTGTGAACATGGGACTGCAGATAACATTCTAATTCAAACACACTCAAAGAGATGAAAATCAATAACAGAATATACCGGATGCCGGTGCTCGGCGTCACATTGCTTATAGCATTCACCTCGTGTACCGATGCTTTAGAGCCACAGCCGCTGCAATACAAGGAGGATCCCAATTTCGCTCCGCCCCATATCGAGGCTGAGTGGAATCTCGAGGAGATAGGGAGCGATCTGGCCAATGACAATGTATATGCCTACAAGGACAAGCTGTATAACGACCTGTTCACCCGCACTCTGGGCTGGAACGGAGGTGACGGTGTGCTCACGGTGGGATTGCCCGGCGGCAATATCCTGTGGACGTTCAACGACAGTTTCTACGGGACTGTCGACGGGGAAACACGTACGCGTATCGGAGGCAAGAGCAGTTTCCCGCGTAACTCTATAATGGTTCAGGACAACGAGATCGGGACTCCGGGGGAGGATGATCTTCACTGGATGGCCGACTGGATTCAGACAGACAGGCCCGGTGACGGCACGCTCGCGGGCAACAAACTGCAGCTGATATGGATGGGTGTCAATACTCCTGCCGGAACAAGTTATATGATCAACAAAAATGCCGCGCTTGCGGTCTATAGTCTTGACGGCAGGCCCGGAGATCCCGGTTATATGAAGCTGGAGTCGGTCGATCACAACTGGATCCCGGACAATCCTTACGGTTACGGATCGACACTGCTGGAGTGCGGCGACGGGCATCTGTATCTTTACAGCTCGACCGGTAACGGTCAGTGGCTTGGCAATGATCCGATTGTAGCCCGTACGAAAGGCCAGGATCTTACCTCAGGGCTTGAGTATTATCTGCCGGACGAGGAAGGTGAGATGGGATGGCAGGACGGTTATCCGTCACAACTGCAGGTACAGAATGCCGGAATCGCTCCCGGACAGGGTTCGATGACGATGCCGTGGGTGTTCGAGAAGGATGGGATGTATTACATGCTGGCTCAGTCGTTCCCCTTCGGCCGTGAGCTGAACATCCTCCGCTCGGAGAATCCCTGGGGACCGTTTACCGATAAGCAGATGCTGCTGTCGTTCCCTGATACGCTCGACGAGCTGCAGGGTGACAAGTTCGGTAAAAAGTATGGAAATCTTTACATGCTCAACTATCATCCGGCATTGTCACGTGACGGTGAGATCGTGATATCGACTAATACAGACCCGAAGGATACTGATGATGATGGTAATAAAATTACCGAATTCGGTTCGTTCGGCGCTTTCGCGCGAAACTGGAATTATGCCGGCTCGGCAGACTGGTACCGTCCGTTCTTCTACCGCATCTACAAGTGGGAGAGGGTATGGAAATGAGTATTGCCTGCATAGTATGATCAGTAATATAATCGGCGCCCGGACAGGGTGCCGATTTACGTTTATACCGGGGGCAAAGCAATAGTGTGTCGGGTCCTGGTACCGGTATGACCGGTTGCTGTGATTACGGTATGGTCTGTCAAATAATTATGTTGTATAGCACATGAGAGATGCGGGTGATTGCAAAAATGTGAAAAAAGAAACATTTTTTACTAAAAAAATGTTGTAAGACCGAAATATTGTGTATATTCGCTATTGGAAACGTTCATAAAACGTGATGACTTTGTCCTGTGGAGTCAGGAACTAATACCGGAATTACAAACCCAAAAACTAAATATATAATGAGTTACCTTAAGTTTGATAAGAACCTCATGATTAATCTCGAGCAGTCTCTGCCAAAGGAGATGCTGCGCACTAATCAGGCGGGGGCTTATCACTGTACGTCAATCGTCGACTGCAACACCCGCAAGCAGCATGGTCTGCTTGTGATGCCGCTCAGCCATAAGGATTACCGTCCTCATGTGCTGCTGTCGTCGATGGATGTCACAGTCATCCAGCACGGTGCTCCGTTCAATCTCGGGCTGCACCGATACAAGGGAGGTGTATACAGCCCTAACGGACATAAATACATACGTGAATTTGACTGTGAGAGTGTTCCCCGTACCACTTACCGTGTGGGCGGTGTGATTCTCACGAAGGAGAAAATATTCATATCCAAGGAGAACCGTCTGCTCATACGTTATACGCTTGTGGATGCCCATTCGGCCACAACGTTGCAGTTCAGGCCGTTTCTTGCTTTCCGTGACAGCAATGAACTGTGTGTCGAGAATCAGGCTCTGAATGCCGGGTGTCCCGAGGTCAACAACGGTGTGTCGTCGTGCATGTACCCCGGATATCCTACGCTGTACATGCAGTTCAGCCGCAAGCCGGAGTGGCATTACGATCCCCACTGGTATAAGGATATAGAGTATGTCAAGGATCTGGAGCGGGGAGTGCCCTATACGGAGGACCTGTGGGTGCCGGGATATTTCTCCATACCTATAAAGAAGGGTGAATCGATAATATTCTCGGCCGGTATAGACGAGATCTCTCCCCGCAGTCTCAACAGGATGTATGAGGGTGAGATCGCAAGCCGCACGTGCCGCACGAGTTTCTATAACTGTCTGAAGAACTCGGCCAAGCAGCTCTATCTTGTTGACGGAGACAGGGAGTTCATGCTCTCGGGTTACCCGTGGGGTACGGTTCTTGCCCGTAACACGTTCATGTCGTTGCCCGGCAACACGCTGGCCATAGGCCATAGTCAGGATTTCAGGATGATTATGGAGACAGCGTCACGCGCACTGTTGAAATTCATGTCTTCGGGAGAGAAGGATTCCCGTATACATGGTATAGATCTTCCGGATATCCCGCTGTGGGCACTCTGGGCTATACAGCAGTATGCCAAGATGGAAGGTATGGAGTCGGCCCGTGCTATGTATACGTCTCTTATGACCGAGATACTCGACTATCTGCTTGACGGAGGTCATCCCAATCTCTTCGTACTTGACAACGGCCTTATCTCGACCGACGGTTCTCACGTTCCTGCGTCGTGGATGAACTCGGTGTGGGACGGTCGTCCGGTGGTTCCGCGTTCGGGAATGTTAGTGGAGTTCAATGCGCTGATGTACAATGCGCTGATGTTCGGTGCCGATCTGGCCGAGGGTAACGGGGCGCTCTCGCCGAACCGTGAGCGGTGGATGTCACACGCTGACAGGATGAAGCAGCCTTTTGTCGATACGTTCCTCAATGAGAGCGGTTATCTGTATGACTATGTCGACGGTAACTATGCCGATCCGTCGGTGCGTCCCAACATGGCTATCGCTATAGGGCTGGACTATTCGCCTCTTGACCGGCGTCAGCGTAAAGGGGTGCTTGATGTCGTAACCCGCGAACTTCTCACTCCCAAGGGGCTTCGCTCACTCTCTCCGCGCAGTTATGGATACCGTCCGTTCTATCTTGGCTCACCACGCGACCGCGAGCTGGCTCTCCATCAGGGACCGGCACGTCCGTGGCTCATGGGGTTCTATGCCGAGGCTTACCTGAGAGTCTTCGGCATGAGCGGTGTCAGCTATATCGACCGGATGCTCATAGGCTTCGAGGACGAGATGTCGCAGGGCTGCATAGGCTCTCTCTCCCAGCTCTATGACGGCAATCCGCCCTTCCAGGGCCGCGGAGCCATAAGTCATGCCACAAACATAGCCGAGGTGCTGCGCACACTCTACACCCTAAAGAAATACAGACAATAAGCCATGAAAGCATTAATGTTCGGGTGGGAGTTCCCGCCCCATATCCTCGGCGGTCTCGGTACTGCCAGCTATGGTCTCACCAAGGGAATGTGGGAGTGTGGCGATATGGATATCACCTTTGTCATTCCCAAGCCTTTCGGTGACGAGGACAAGAGTTTCGCTAAGATCATCGGTGCCTCACAGACTCCCGTCGTGTGGAAGGATGTGTCTTATGACTATGTGGAAAGCCGTATAGGCAAGGTAATGGATCCGCATGAGTATTTCAGACTGCGTGACCATATCTATGCCGATTTCAACTATATGCGTACCAACGATCTCGGCTGTATCGAGTTTTCGGGCCGATATCCCGACAATCTGCTCGAGGAGATCAACAACTACTCGATCGTGGCCGGTGTGATAGCCCGTACCGAGGAGTTTGATGTGATCCATTCACATGACTGGCTCACGTATCCCGCCGGCATACATGCCAAGCAGGTGACAGGCAAGCCCCTGGTCATACATGTCCATGCCACTGACTATGACCGTTCGCGCGGCAATGTCAACCCGACGGTGTTCAATATCGAGCGTGACGGTATGATCCACGCCGACCATATCATCACGGTGAGCAATCTCACCCGCCGTACGGTCATAGAAAAATATGGCATTGATCCGGCGAAGGTCACCACGGTCCACAATGCAGTGGTGCCTCTGAGCGAGGATCTGCTGAATGCCAGTGCTCCCAAGCCTAAGGAGAAGGTTGTGACTTTCCTGGGCCGCATCACGATGCAGAAAGGTCCCGAGTATTTTGTCGAGGCGGCTGCCAAAGTGTTGAAAAACAATCACAATGTGCGTTTTGTCATGGCCGGCAGCGGTGACATGATGGACAAGATGATCACTCTCGCCGCCGAGCGCGGTATTGCCGACCGTTTCCACTTTCCGGGATTCCAGAAAGGGAAGCAGGTGTATGAGATGCTGTCGGCCAGCGATGTATATGCAATGCCTTCGGTGTCTGAGCCGTTCGGGATCTCACCTTTGGAGGCTATGCAGATGGGGGTCCCATCCATCATATCGAAGCAGAGCGGATGTGCCGAAATTCTGAATAATGTCATCAAGACAGACTACTGGGATATCGACGCGATGGCCGATGCCATCAACTCGATCGTCACTTATCCGGCGATGTATAACCAGCTGAGGGAGGACGGACTGGCCGAGGTGGCACAGATAACCTGGGACAAGGCCGGCGCAAAGGTAATCGATATCTACCGCCGGGTGCTCAGCCAACAATAAAAACAAATTTTTTCAACACGCTATAAAGCAATAACATCATACAAAAATGAAAGCTATCTGTTTCAATTTTCAGATCCATCAGCCGTTCCGTTTAAAGAGATACCGTTTCTTTGACATAGGCAATGACCATTATTACTATGACGACTTTGTCAACGACGATATCATATCGCGTGTGGCTGAGCGCAGCTATATACCTGCCGCACGTACTCTGCTGAAGATGATAAACGAGTCGGGCGGGAAATTCCATTGCTCGATCTCGATCACCGGCGTGGCTCTGGAGCAGTGTGAGCAGTATGTGCCCGAGTTTATCGACCTGCTGAAGCAGCTCGCGGCTACCGGCAAGGTGGAGTTCACGGCCGAGACATATGCCCACTCGCTGTCGTCGCTCATTGACCCTGATGAGTTTGCCAATCAGGTGAAGGTCCACAGCGACAAGGTAAAGGAGCTGTTCGGGGTGACGCCCAAGGTGCTGCGCAATACCGAGCTTATATACTGTGATGATCTTGCACCCCAGATCCTTGCGATGGGTTTCAAGGGGGTTATTACCGAGGGTGCGAAACATATCTTGGGCTGGAAGTCTCCCAATTACATATATACGGCGGTGTCGGCGCCTAAGCTGCGTCTGCTGCTTAAGAACTCGAAGCTCAGTGATGATATATCATTCCGCTTTTCTAATTATGACTGGAGCGAGTATCCTCTCACAGCCGACAAGTTCATAGGCTGGATCGCCGACACTCCCCGCGAGGAGCAGATAGTGAACCTGTCGATGGGTCTGGAGACTTTCGGCGAGATGCAGCCTGCCTCGAGCGGCATATTCCAGTTCCTGGAGGCTCTGCCACGGTTCGCCGCAGAGCGCGGTATAGATTTCCTGACTCCGAGTGAGGCTATCTCGAAGATCAGACCTGTCGATGAGCTCAGTGTCATGCATCCTATCTCGGGTGCCGACGAGGCCCGCGATACCTCGGCATGGCTTGGCAACAAGCTGCAGAACGAGGCTTTCAGCAAGCTATACTCGGTGTCGGAGCGTGTGCGTCTTTGTGATGACCGCCGTCTTAAGCAGGACTGGTATTATCTGCAGGCCAGCGACCATCTCTATTACATGTCGACCAAGCATATGGCTGATGGTGCCGTCCATTCCCATTTCAGTCCTTACGAGACTCCGTTCCAGGCTTTCACCAACTATATGAATGTTCTGGCCGATTTCATTGTACGTGTCGAGGAGCAGTACCCGCTGTCGATTGAGAATGAGGAGCTGAACTCGCTGCTTACTACCATACGTAACCAGGCTGACGAGATCGAGACTCTCAATAAGGAGATCGCCTCGATACGTCGTGACGAGGAGCACCGTGACGAGGAGC
This sequence comes from uncultured Muribaculaceae bacterium, assembly GCA_910584665.1. Classification (GTDB taxonomy): domain Bacteria; phylum Bacteroidota; class Bacteroidia; order Bacteroidales; family Muribaculaceae; genus JAAVFS01. The sequence continues at coordinate 40,875 of CAJUBL010000013.1, forward strand.
ACCGCCTGCGCGAGCCGAAACCGAAGGATGAGCCTGCCTCGGGCAAGACCGGCAGAAAGGCCGGCAGGAAGCCTGCGGCCAGGAAGAGTGCCGGAAAGTCTGAGAAGTAAAGCTCGGATTATCCGGGGCCATCCGGGTGGCAAGTTGTGAAGCGCAGATTACGCAGATTAAGAAATTAACTATCCGGAAAAGAAATTAAACCGCAGATTACGCAAATTACGCAAAAAGATTGAGGCACCGATTGATACTGTGTACATGGATAAAGTTAAAATCTTTGCGTAATCTGCGCTTTACAACTTGCCACCCGGATGGTTCCGGTATAATTTGTGCTTTTCCCATGCTTTCAGGAAACGTTCGGCTACTACTTTCGCAGAGTTGTGCCGCTCGACGAAGGCGCGGCCCTGACGGCCCCGTTCGGACAGTAACTCGGGATGCAGGACGGTGTCGCGTATGGCGCGATAGATCGACTGGTCGTCGCGGGGATCGAGGTTTATGACAGGATGCAGTTCGTTCTCTCCGATGAAGCGGTAATAGTCTTCTTCGCCGCCGCTGATGACGGTCTTGCCCATAGCCATTGCCATGAGGGCTGTTGTGGCCGGTGTGTAGGAGTAGAGCTGGTCGATCACAACATGGCTGCCCTGCATGCGTCTGATGAACTCATCGAGGGGGATGTCGCTGGCGACGTCGAGGGAACACCGGTCCGGATATTCGGCGGCAACCCTCCGGGCGGCTGTCAGGAGCCTTTCGGCTCCTTTCTCAAGCATGCGCCGGGACGGATAGCCTAAGAACAGTTTTACCCGGTCCGGTATCCCGATGACGGGGGTGAACGTGATACTGTCGGTGTCGACGGGTATTCCGCCGTAGTGTATCTTCTCGGGCGGGTATGCGCGCCGACATGAGATATGGTACTCGTAGAGGGCTGTGACTACGGCATCGACGCTGGCGGCCAGGTGCCGGGAGTAGCTGTATAGCGGCCTGTCGAGCCAATCCTGTGCCAGGTTCCATGATGATTGTCGGAATGGGGTGGTGTCCCGGTCTACGCGCCATTCGTTGTACCTGAGTGGTGACTGTGGGTCGAGGCATTCCTCGATATAGAACGGGTCGGTGGCGAGGGCGGTCTGGAACACGAATCTGTTGTTGTGCCGCACCATATCGAATATGGAGCGCAGGCGACGTGGCTTAAGCCGTGCGAAGTGTGTACCTGCGACGGCCACTATATCGTAGCCTGAAAGACGTTGTTTCAGGAGGAAGCGCATCCTGAACCATAGCCATAGTCCGCCGAGCCTGCTGTCATGGCGGCTCAGGTCGATGTCGCGCGGGGTATTCATCCATCCGGTGCCGTCTGACGCCACGGTGACGGTGTGTCCGAGCGCACGCAGGCCCATGGCCAGCGTGTTATGGAAATTGCTTGTGTCGCCAAGTAGCAGGATGTTCAGCGGCCCGGAGGCTTTGTACATGGAGTTCACAGGTATAATGTCGGGTTATGAATGTGCCCGGGGTGTCTGAAATTTATATCACTTTCTAAAAATATAACGAAGCTTGTGTACGTTAATTATAGAAAACAGTCAAAAAGATGCGTAATCCGGTTGTAAGAGCTTTAAATGTATTAAGATCGATATATCATCGGTACACTGAGCCGTTGCGTCTGGAACTGTCGCTCGTGGATCATTGCAATCTTAACTGCAAGGGATGTACGCATTATTGTCCCATAGCACCTGAGCACTATATGTCGACGGAGATGCTGGAATGCAATCTCGCGCACCTGTCGGCGGTTGACAGTGATATGTTCAGGTATGTGTATCTGCTTGGCGGTGAGCCTCTTCTTCATCCTGAGATCAACAGGGTCATGCGGCTGGTGAGACGTTATTTTCCGCATACTGAAATCAGGCTGCTTACAAACGGGGTGCGTGTTGCCGCCATGCCCGATGAATTCTGGAATACCTGCCGGGAGAGCGGGACTGTGATCTCGGTCACGGTCTATCCGGTCAAAGTCGATTATGATGCTGTCGGGGAGGAGTGCAGGCGCCGCGGGGTAGGATATGAGATATTCCGTCAGCCCGACGGGGATAAGTTTTTCAGCAAACATACCATTGATGACGTAGATCCCGGCAACAGATATATCAACTTCATACGCTGTTACCAGGCCGGTTGCCTGACGTTGCGTGAAGACCGTATATATCCGTGTGCGACATCGGCTTACGTAAGCCTGATAAACAGTCGTTTCGGCCGTCACTTCGAGACATGTGAAAAAGATTATATAGAAGTGTGCCGGGTAAGGCGCAAAGGAGACCTGATGCGTCTGAAAAACCGCCCTACGCCATTCTGCCGGTACTGCACGAAGCTGACCCCGGTCAGCTGGGCCCCTTCAGGCCGTCACGCGTCTGAGTGGCTTCCTGAACCTGGGTCTGACGGGGTCTGATGTGCCCGGCATGAGGGTAATAGCTTCAAATATCGATTATGTCGGTTGTCCTCAGGAGTTTATACTTCAGTTGAATCGGCGGTGGTCGTAGATGTACTTTGCGGTGATGACGGCGAGAGTGATAAACTCGGCGAGCGGAATGGCTAACCATAGTCCAGGTTCTCCTATCAGGCCGGGGAGGAATATAAAGCCAGGCACCATGAATATGATTCCGCGCAACAGCATGTAGACGGTGGCGCGTCCTGCCTGCTCACGGCTCTGGTAATATCCTATGAAGGTGATGTTGAGTGCGAAGAACAGGGCGCATATGCCCAGTATGGGTAGTCCGTCTGCGGCGAGGGTATAGGCTGTTTCGGCGGGAGACAGGAATATGGCTGTGAGTGATGGCGCTCCCAGCCACATTGATACTGATATGAATGCACCGCAGGCGCATGCGGTAATGATGGCTATCCTCAGGGCCTGGCGCACGCGGTCGCTGAGACCTGCGCCATAATTATAGCTGATGATCGGCTGTGCGGCCTGGGCAACAGAGTTGCTGGCCGAGAATATCAGAGGGAACAGATAACAGCCGATGCTGAATGCTGCCACTCCGTCTTCTCCCAGATAGGAGAGAAACATATAGTTGCCGGTGATCATCATGATACCTATGGCGATTTCGGCAATGAATGTGGCGAGACCTATGCGTGCCATGTGGCCTATGTCACGGAATGTGCGTGCCGAGAAGCGTATGTGCCGGAACCTGAGTTTGTCTGCCAGAAATACGAAATAGGTGAGGACCATCAGTCCGCCTATGATGCATGACAGGGATGTTGCTATTGACGCGCCTTTGATTCCCATGCCGAGAGGGAATACCATGAGCCAGTCGAGAAAGATGTTGCAGGCGGCTGTGACGATCTGGACACTCATGGCATACCGCGGTGATCCGTCAAGCCTTATGAGCATCATCCCGGCACACTGCAGGTAGAAGAATAAGAGGCCCGGCAGTAGCCACAGCAGGTAGTCGGTAGCGAGAGACTCGAGGTTCGCGCTGCATCCCAGTGCATAGACCAGAGGTCGGGTGAACAGTAATGACAGTATGATGACAAGGGCGAATATCACGGCTCCGGCGATGTAGGCCTGGGTCATCGTTGTGCGTGCCGCTGTGATATTACCCTCGGCCAGACGTATGCCTCCGATTACCGATGCACCTATGCCGAACATCAGTCCTATGCCTGCGCATAGAAGGAACAGGGGCGCCACGATATTGATTGCCGCAAGAGCATTGCTTCCGACACCGTGTCCCACGAACATTCCGTCACAGATGTTCAGGGCTGAGTTGAACAGCATTCCTATGAGTGTAGGAAAAAACATGGCTCGGAAAATCGAGTTGATTTTCCCAGTCCCGAAATCAATATTGTCCTGATTCATAGAGAGTATGTGTTATTCAGAGGTGGATGTACCGGCTGATGCCGGTCTGTTGCCGTTGCCGCGGCGATGGCGTCGCGGTCTGTGTTTCTTTGTCTTGTTGTCCGGGGCTTTTTCCTGAATTTGCTGTTCCTTGATTGCCTGTGTATCTTCGTGTGTTGTGTTGCCGCCAGGCTTCCGGTCGCTGTTACGGGGTGTCTGTCTGCGACTCCTGCTACGGTTGTTTTCGTGTTTTTCAGGCTTTGGGCCCCTGCTTTTTGCTGTGTTACCGCTATGCTGGCGTCGGTCGGGGTGATATTCGGGTGTGTTGCCGAGTTCGGACGGCAGTTCTTCTTTGCGTATTGTCTTCCCGAGGAATTTCTCTATACGGCCGAATGCGGTCTGGTCTCGCGGTCCCACGAGTGTCACGGCCCGTCCGTCGGTTCCTGCGCGTGCCGTACGGCCTACGCGGTGCACGTAGTCCTCGGCTTCGCGAGGTACATCGTAGTTGACGACCATCGAGATGTCGTCTATGTCGATACCTCGGGCTACGATGTCGGTGGCGATGAGTATGTCTGTACGTCCGGCCCTGAAGTCGAGCATCACATCGTCGCGCCGCTGCTGTTCGAGGTCGCTGTGCATTTCATCCACCTTGAAGTGGCTGCGGCGCAGTTCGCGTGTGAGTTCCTTGACCTTGAGTTTGGAGGCTGCGAAGACGATAACCCGCTTGCTGTGGGGCCTGAACAGATGCCGCAGAGCCCCTGCCTTCTGTTCCTCATAGCATACGATGGCACTCTGGTCGATTCCGTCGGCCGGTTTTGATACCTCGGTCTTGACCTCGACCGGGTTGTTGAGGATGGCTTTGGCGAGCTGTCTGATCTTTGGTGGCATTGTTGCCGAGAACATCAGTGTCTGGCGGTCGCGCGGGAGTTTGGCGACAATCTGCATGATATCGTCATAGAAGCCCATGTCGAGCATGCGGTCGGCCTCGTCGAGCACAAAATAGCTTACACGCGAGAGGTCGACATTGCCCATCTGCATGTGGGCGATCAGCCGGCCCGGTGTGGCTATCACTACGTCGGCTCCGAGCCTGAGTCCGCGTTGCTGCCGGGCGAATGTGGCTCCGTCGGTGCCTCCGTAGATGGCAACTGAACTCAGCGGCATGAAATAGGAGAAGCCTTCCATCTGGCGGTCAATCTGTTGTGCGAGTTCGCGTGTGGGTGCCATGACAATGCAGTTGACTGCATCGTCGGGAGCTCCCTGGCTCATGAGCCTGTCAATGACCGGTATAAGGTATGCGGCTGTCTTGCCGGTGCCGGTCTGGGCTACTGCGATAAGATCGTTCCCGTCGAGTGCGGCCGGGATTGCCATCTCCTGGATGGGAGTGCACTCGTCGAAGTGCATGTCATATAGAGCGTCAAGCAGTTCGTCACAGATATCAAGCTCGTCAAATCTCATTCCTTATCATATTTAGTATTATCAGTGCAAAGGTACAAAAAAATGCCGTACCTATCCTTATAGGCATTCCCGATGGTGCAAAATAGTCTGTAGTCTTAATAGTTTTGGCGTTTTATTTTGTTATTATATCAATAATTCCCTACCTTTGCAAATTAGAAACAGAAAATACTGCCTGATTTTAAACGAGACAACCAAACCTTACCGATGAGAGTAAAGATACATCATGAAGGCTGCAATATATTGGTGATACTGTTGATAGTGTTGCTGGCCATATGCGTGCCCTTGTATGTGTTCTGTCCAGGATATCCAGTCCTGAACATTACGGTGACTGTTATCGCGGCTGTCTTCTATCTGCTGGTAGTCAACTTCTTCAGATCGCCCAGACGGCGTTTCAGAGGGGATACGGACCATGTGGTCGTGTCGAGTGCCGACGGCAAGGTCGTGGCTCTCGAGGAGGTCTACGAGCCTGAGTATCTCAAGTGCAGATGTATACAGCTGTCGGTGTTCATGAGTATATTCAATGTCCATGCCAACTGGTTTCCTGTCAATGGCGAGGTTGTCTACTCGACTCATCATTCAGGACGTTTTCTGGCTGCATATCTGCCCAAGTCAAGTACTGAGAACGAGCGTTCTACAGTGGTCATACGCACTCCCGACGGCCAACAGGTACTTATGCGTCAGATTGCCGGCGCGATGGCCCGTCGCATAGTCACATATGCCGAGGTGGGCGATGAGGCCTCGATCGAGGATCACATGGGTTTCATTAAATTCGGCTCGCGTGTGGATATCTATCTTCCTCTGGGTACAGAGATTCTGGTAAAGCTCCACGACAATACACAGGGCGGAGTGACCCCTGTGGCCCGTCTGTGTCCAGGCAACTAACAACACTACATGACATCAATGATCAAGAGAATCATACCTAACACGATAACCTGTTGCAACTTACTGTCGGGTTGCCTGGCATGTATAGCTGCGTTTCACCCGGGTGAGATTTTTTCCGGAGGTCTCACCGGTCTGCAGTGGGCCTGGATACTGATCGCGGCCGCTACGGTATTTGATTTCTGTGACGGCCTGGCTGCACGCCTGTTACGCGCGTACTCGCTTCTGGGCAAGGAACTTGACTCGCTGGCCGACCTCGTGAGTTTCGGTCTCGCTCCCGGCCTGATGATGTATAATGTACTCGTTGATTTACATGCTCCATACTGGGCTCCGTGGATAACTCTGATAATTCCGGTCCTGGGTGCGCTTAGACTTGCCAGATTTAATGTCGACGACCGTCAGACGATTTCGTTTATCGGTTTGCCGATACCTTCCAATGCAATATTCTGGATTGGATATACTGCCTGGATGGTCGGTGGATCGAGTCCGCTGGATCCTGACAATGTCATAGCCGGCTGGCCATTATGGCTTACGCTTGTGCTGGTTCCGGCTATCGCTCTGATGATGGTATCGCCGTTGCCTATGTTTTCGCTTAAGTTCAAGAGCATGAATCCGAGGGTCAATGTCCTGAGGTATACTATTATTGTAGCGGCCGTCATATTGTTTGTATGTGTCGGAGTGCCGGGTCTGGCTCTTGCTATCCTTCTTTATATACTGCTGTCGGCTGTCAGAGCCGTCAGGTAACACACACTTCCCGGCTGATGTCGGGAGATAAAAAAGCATATGATCATGTCTGTAGGACTATTTATACTTTTACTAATCGCCATATGGATTGTCCCGAAACTTATCAGGGGATATATGTTTGTGCACCGTGTCAGAAAGCAGACCCGCCAGATGTATGAACAGATGTACAACGGAGGTTTTGCTTCGGGTGATATGCCTGGCGGTGGAACCGGGCGAAGCCGGAAGCGTGATCATAAGGGAGCACGTCAGGATCCACGTCGTAAGAAAATCGATCCTGCAGTGGGTGAGTATGTAAATTTTGAGGAAATAAGTGATACCCGTGCTTCGGTTTCGGATACCGGTACCGATAATGCGACCTATATGGTTGAGCAGCAGGTTTCGGATGCCGAGTGGGAAGATATCTGATTTTTCAGGCAATCTCTATTACGATGAAAAGGGGCGGTACTATTGATCAGGAAATAGGCTATTGTCCGTTATATGATGTCCGTATAAATATTATTTAATATTGACAGAATAATGTTACGAGGATGTATATGATGTGTATCGACATTGCCGCGCTGCCGGCGAAAGGCGGAATTGTGTGTCGCGGGTAACTTTCAGATTGTATTCAGAATCTGTGTAGGCGTAATTCCGAAATGTTTTTTGAATGCGGTGGAGAAATGCGACAGGTTCCTGAAGCCGACTTGAACATAAACATCCGAAGCCGCAATACCTTTTCTCAACAGACACATCGCATCGTCAAGACGTTTGCGCATTATCCATCTTGCAGGAGTATCGCCGCCGGAGAGTTTTGCGAATTCACGTTTGAATGAAGAAAGGCTCCGGCCTGAATAATGAGCGAATTCTTCAATGCTTAATTCGCTGAGGTAGTTTTTGTTCATAAATTCCATCAGATCTGTCCGCCATGTCGTTGTGTAGTCAAACAACATCGGCACAAGCTGTGGCTTCTGCTCCAGAAGGATTATAAGCATTTCCTGCAATTTGACTTTCATCAGTTCGCGTGAAGGAGTATTCCCTTCAGTAAAATACTTGTCAAGAGAACGGAAATAACCTGAGATAAAGTCATTTTTTTCAATTGGAATGTAGAGTTGGCCACCTGATCTTTCATCTACCTCTATATTGGGCATAGTAATAAGAGATGCGACCTGTTTCATCAACCTGGAGTCAAGGTGCAGAAATACTCCGCTGAAAGGAGTTGCGCCTATTGGTTGTTTGATTTTGTGTACAAGATGGTTTTTACGAATGAACGCAGCTTCACCTGCCTGGATAATAACCTTTTTTGAAGAATTATATACGACCATTTTGCCAGAAAAAATAAACGCAAGCATATGCTCGGTAACTTTTTCCTCGCAAATCATATTCCTGTCGGAATAGCAACGGTGAAATATTTCACCTATGTGTTGATGCAGTCCAGCCATGTGATTGCAAAGTTACAGAATAATCTGATAACGTGGGTACTCTTATTTAACATCATCGTTTTTACTTCTATTGGTCATAAGTCCCCACGTTATAATTATTTATTGGAATAACGGTTGTCAAGGTCGATGCGGCTTTTGAACGGTTTTATTATAACACTGTCGGAATATACTGCAGGCTCAGGATGATATCCAAGCAGCTTGCGTGCTTTTTCAATACTGACAAATTTTACATCGCTGTCAACTATTGAGAATGGTTCATACCAAAATTCTCCGGAGTTTTCAACTGCCAGTAATGTTGCCTGGACTACATTGTCAAGACTTACATGAACTCCGGTCATAACTTTGTCAATCGGGCCATATCGCAGTGCTATTGTCTGAATCTTTTTGTTTAGTCCATACCATGCCATAATCTGTTCTGCCATGACCTTGCTTGTGTGATATGACAGATCGATGTCGCGTGCTGACAGGTCGTCGGCATTCAGATATTGTGATACAAATTTTTGATCTTCCGTTATAGGAAATGAGAACGGTATGCCACCCTCAATGCCGTAGATTGTGGTCGAGCTTGCATATATCAATCGTTTAACCCTGTTTTCTTCGGCTGCTCTCGCCACATTATGCGTGCCTTCGACATTTGTGCGGAAATAATCATCGTAAGTCTTGCCGGCAACAGGAGCCGGAATTGCAGCCTCATGGATTACAATCTCACATCCTTTCATCTTGTCTTTCAGATTGTCGTAATCAAGGATGTCGTTGCCGTCAATTATATCATAGCCGACTATTTCATAATCGTCTTTCATGGCTTCGACAAGGGCTTTGCCAACGTAGCCTTTATGACCTGTTATCATGACTTTTGTTTTGGCGTACATTCCTATGACGATAGAAACTGCCAATATCATTGTTAACAATGCTTTTTTTATTTTAATCAGTCATTTATCGGTTTGCCATATTATATATTGCCACAATATTATCATAGGACAAAACTTTAAGACGGCCTATTGTTGAGGTTTTGCCAATGCTGCATTTATCGGCCATTTCACGGATTTCATCATCAGTAATCCTGCGACCAAGGAGTTCAGATATGGATGTCGGCATTCCTATCGTTTTGCAGAATGTTTTCATCGCCTCAATGCCTTCTCTTGCAGTATCCTCGGCAGAGCGGAATTTGTTTTCAATATTCAGGACATTTACGGCGAATTGAGCGAAGCGAGTCGGATTTTCTGAAAGGACATATTCCGCCCAATGCGGCCAGATGGCGGCCAGACCCGCTCCGTGAGCGACATTGAATATCGCGCTAAGTTCATGCTCAAGCATATGTGTGGCGAAGTCGCCTGTTGTGCCACACCCTGTCAGATTATTATGAGCCAGACTTCCCGCCCACATCATCTGACTGCGCAGAATATAGTCATTGGGAGCTGAAATAACCTTGGGAGCGCATTCACATACAGTTCTTATCAAAGCTTCGGCAATAGTATCGGTCAGTAGCATATCATCGTCATGCGAGAAATAACGTTCCATTGTGTGCATCATCATGTCAACCGCACCACAGGCAGTCTGAAATGCTGAAAGCGTATAAGTACGTATCGGGTTCATCACAGCAAATCGCGGCCGGCATAGGTCGTTGTCGTAAGCTCGTTTTAAATAACCATCCTCATTTGTTATCACGCATCCGTTGCTCATTTCGCTGCCGGCCGCCGGAATTGTCAGTATTACTCCAATCGGATAGGCGGTAACCGCATCCGTTTTTTTGCTGAAAAAATCCCATACATCACCGTCATAAGCGAGTCCGTAGGCTATTGCTTTGGCAGAATCAATCACACTTCCGCCACCAACAGCGAGGATAAAGTTAACATTCTCACTTTTTGAAATCCGTACGCCTTCATGAACCTTTGACAGAACTGGATTAGGCACAACTCCGCCAAACTCTATAAATGGAATTCCACATTCATCAAGTTGTTTACGAACCACATCAAGCAAACCTGATGTCTCGGCGTTTTTGCCGCCATAGTGTACCAGAACTTTGTTCGCGCCATATTTTTTCACAAGACGACCGATCTCTTTTTCAGATTCTTTGCCAAACACAACTTCGGTAGGTGTGTAATAATGAAAATCTTTCATCGTAAATGTTATTTGTTATTATATTTTTACGATGCAAAATTAGAGACATAATAAAACCTGAACTTTTCGGAAAAGTCCAAATCAACTTTTCGGAAAAGTCCAGGCTATTTTTTATTAGTTGTATATGAAATTTCTCTATTTGTAAAAATTTTCAAAGATAGGTTTATCCATTCTTAGAATAACTATGATTTAAATAAGTGTATAAATATAATCATTTTCGCCGACATATCAAAACGAGGAAGGACATTAAATATCGCGGATATGACTGATTTGATGGCTCACGATGCAAAATGGTGCAAATCGGAGAAATCGGCTTCAAAAAGCGGTTTGAGCGGGGAATTATAGTTAAAGAATATTTCAGGAGTTAAGTAGTGTTTGACAACTCCGAAAATTGCGACCCTAGCCGGCTCAAAGGTTCGTTCCCATGCTCACCTCCCCCACTTTGTAAGGTGTGATGACGGCTTAACTTTCGGTGTTTCAGCCGGCTCACTGATGATTTCCGCCAACCGTGAGTCGAATTACTTACAAACGTGAGTATTCACTAATGAATCACTCACCACCTCTGTATTCTGCGCTATTCTGAAATTTGGGCAAAAATAAAAAGCACTGAAAATAAAGTGATTTCAGTGCTTTGCGGCGTTTTGCCATTTTCAATTGTGACCCCGGAGAGGCTTTGAGTTTTAAGCCAACATCGTGACGGTCAATATGTTGCCATCGTCAAAATACAGAATGTACCCTTTTGGGACACCTCTCTATTTCTGCGATTTTCAATGTTCTTCACCTTGCAGTTCGCAAGAACTATTTACAAAGGTAGTGATTTTTATCGGTTTTAGTCAGCCTTTGACCGTTAAAAGTTCTCAAATTCGTATCACCGTCTTTGATTTTTTGGAGCGCCTATCGAATCTGCATTTTATTGCGTCAGGAACACCCTCCAACTGCCATCTTTGTCGCCACGCTCAACGTATTTTTTAGAAATCAGTTGATCTAACAGTTTTTGAATGGCTG